>JAITIP010000038.1 GCA_031279415.1 Candidatus Endomicrobium procryptotermitis
TTGGCGTGAGTTAGGAGTTGATGTCAGAGCTTGGCGTGAGTTAGGAGTTGATGTCAGAGCTTGGCGTGAGTTAGGAGTTGATGTCAGAGCTTGGCGTGAGTTAGGAGTTGATGTCAGATTACCTGCCGGGCGGATTGCAGCGACATTTAGCGCAGATGCGTTTTTTATACTTTCAATTACTTTTTGTTTTAAAGTCGCTGGTAGTAAGTTATAACTGTCATCCGTAACGCTTGCCGCAAATACCTTATTACCTGCCGGGCGGATTGCATATGTATTAATACTATTAACAGCGGCACTTAGCGCAGATGCGTTTTTTATACTTTCAATTACTTGTTGTTCTAAATCCTTTGGTGATGTTAAATATTTTGCTGTGGTGTCTTTACCATAACTTAAAAATTTTTGATAAGTATTATCTATTGTTTTATTCATAAGTTTCTTTGGGTTCAAAAAAGCGCTCGGTTTTAGGGCTTGCCGTTGTGCTGTCATGCTGTTACCTAATAGATTATTTAAATTTTCTATGGCTTGCCGTTCTTCAATAGCTCTGTTTTTAATGTTTTCAAAATTATCTATTTTTAATCCTTCCAATTTTCTTAAAACGCTGTCATCAAACACGCGTCGTGAGACGTTTACCCCTTTACTTTTTGCGCCGTCGTCAAGGTCTTTAACAAGCTTTTCTCTTATACCTGTATAAAATGCCTTTTGTTGATTTGGATCTAGGGTTTGTGCGAAATTTTTTATTTCTTCTCGGCTCATTTTATAAAAATTTCTTCCCCGTTCAAGTGCTTCTTCGAGCACTTTCATATCTGCAAATGCTTTTCTGGCTTGTGCATATTCTGGAACCACTGAATCAACAGCATTTAATAATTGTTCTTTTTCTTTCATTAACTGGCTGACATTTAACTTTTCACCATAATTAGTATATTTTGTTATATCATCATCAATTTTTTGTTTTACCAGATCCAAAATTCTGATATCATCGTCTGGAAGTCTTGCCCAGTCTTCAAATAACGGATCCTTTTTGATTTTTTTTATTAAAGATTGAGTATAAGGGGTTTGCTTAATATAAGGTATTCTTCCATAATTCATAGCTTTTTTATAAATAGGTTCATAAACCTTTTTTGCGTCTTCTTGTATTTGATTTAATACTTCTATACTTCCTTTATTTCCAAAGTTCTTATCAATTAAATCATTAATATTATCTACTTGTTGGGTTTTACGTGTTTTTGAATAATCTTTATATATTTGTTTGGCTTTAGTGTTATGCAATCTTGAATATTCAGCCATTTCCATAATATTTTCATCTGCAAAATCTAAAATTGCTTTTTTTTCATTAATAGACCTATCTATATTTTCTTTTCCGACGTGTTTTATAAACTTATTAAATTTATCTTTTTTTCCAAATAACTTTTTAAAACCAACATATGCAGTGGGCATAAATCCACTCATTAGGGCACCCCCAGCACTGCCAAGACCTAAACCATTCAGAAAATCTTTTGCACTATCCCAAGTCATTAAATTTTCATTATCTGTCCAGTTCCTCAACGCTGCATCTGCTCCGCCAAAAACAGCCCCGCTTTTGACATGCTGTTTAATAGTATCAGGGAATATCAAATGATTAGATGTAGAGCTTAATTTAAATAGTAATAAAGGTATTAAACTGCCTAAAATTTCAGCCCCGAGGGCTGTTTTTGGATAGTTTAAAGTAAAGTCATTTTTTACATCATTAAACTTTTTACGATCATTAATAAAAGCAGTATGCATGTCTTGATTTATATCTTTTGGGTTAAACTTAGCAGACAACAAGGCATTTTTTAAAGCTCGAACAGAGCCGGTGGCCCCAGCTCCAATATCAGCCATATTATACATTAAACCTTCAGACATATTATTTAAAAATCCTTGAAAAGCATCTAATTTTCTAACCGGCTTAATGTCATTACTTTGTATAATATTAAGGATTTGATTTTCATTAAGATCAGCGGGGCCAGCCACTTCATATATATCATTATCTAATCTTACTGTATATAGTTTTTCATTCATTTTAAACCTCTTTAAAAACTTTTTTTTTTTATATATATTTTATATATGGAAACTCTTCTAGATATTATTCTTTTTTGTGGCGGCATATATTTTATTTATATTTGCTTAGACCTTCTTATTTATATTATAAGCCTTCTTTTTATAGCTTTTTTTAAACCTCTTTTCATTTATATATATGAAAATAGAATAGGATGTTTAATTATATGTTTAATTATATGTACAATTACTATATTAGGATTAATAGGTATATGTGGCACGCCTGATCATTATATAATCAATTTATTAGTCGTAGTATTTTTTTTGCTGCTTTTACTATTCTTTTTTGTTTTCCCTACCAGCTATGAAGAAGAAAAAGAATATGAAATAATTAAACAATGTTCTGAGGAAATTGAACAACTTAAAATCAAACTTGTTCAACTTCACAAAGAATTTGACAAAGATCTGAATCGTCAGCTCGTAGAACTTAATAAATCATATGACCTTCAACCTATATATGACAAAATCTATTCCATACACGATCAAATTGATAAGAATTTTAAACAAATTGAAGACAGCTATGAAGAACTAAAAGAACATTTTTATGAGAAAATTTATAAAAAAGAACGAATTATAAATAAAGGTACACAAATTAGTTATGCAATTTTAATGCTTATCCCTGAACTTATACGGCTTAAAACTAAAAAAGACCCGGGAATTGAACAAATTATAAATAGCCTTACAGAATTTATACAACTTAAACTTAAATCTGAAGATCTTGTTAATGAACTTGTAGAGCTTAACTATAATACAGAAATTGAAGCACTGTCGGCAAAAGAGAAAAAGTATAAAGAATTAAAACCTAAAATCGACCAATTTTATAATAAAGTTAAAAAAATTTTATAATTGCTTTTGTCTATTATCATCTTTCATAATTTGAAATTTAGGTTTTAACTTAGTTTTTAAAAAAGGAATTTTAAGACTGACTCTTGACTTATTTATATAATCTGGATCTTCAATAATTTTTCTGATTGATTCTCCGTTTAATCCTTTTACTAATTGGTCTAGTGAACTTTTTCGCATTGCATATAAATTTGCCCGTTTTTCAGCTTCAATTGCGGCTTCTTTTTCTTTTTGAATTTTTAAAAGAGCGGCTTTTAAGGATCGGGCATCTTTTTCCCTTTCATATTCCCAGAGCCTCTGCTGTTTTTCTATATCCCATTTATTTGCCTTAACTTTTTCCCCGCTCTGCCATTGTCTGTCAATATCCTGCAGTTCTCTATCTCTTCTATCGTTTAAAATGGCTCTAGCCAATTCGCTGTCATATTCAGCTATTGCGTACGGGTCTTGACTTTGGAGTACCTGCCGTTTTTTTGCGTCTGCAAGTGCCTTCAGTAATGTCATTTTTTTTATTTGGCGCTCTTGAGCTTTGCGCTGCTGCATTGAATTAATTCCGTTTAATAGTCCAAACAATACAGTATTCATAGGTGCTGATTTTCCCAAAAAACCATTATTGTTTCTTTGGCTTCCAGCCGCAAGCATAGCAAGGGCTGTAGTATAATCTGGCGCTGTTTCTTCTTCATAAAATCCGTCTGGAATATATTGCGGCTGTTGATTATAAGCGTCTGGTTCAATATATTGCTGAGAGGCTAAACTGTCGGAATTTTTAGAATTTGCCGTATTTATGTTCATTAACAGTGCCTGCAAAAGTTTATTCATTATAATCACCCCGCTTGTACTCTTGTGGAATTTCCTGCTCTACTATTTGTTCATTTCCGTCGGGACGCTGGGGATCATATTGATTTATTTCTTCTCTATCGGACGGCATCTGTAATGCTAAATCATAGTTGACAAGTAAAAGCCCTTCAGAATCTTCGCTGACGGCATAAGGCATTAATTCTTTTACTTCCTGAGCTATTAATCCTATCTTTGTAATATTTTCGCCTATGAAATTAAACTTATAAACTGTTAGACCATTATAGAGCTTTCCGATAGGCTCAATATTTTCCTTCATACGTACATCGCTGTAAAATGTGTTTAAATTAGGGTTATATTGTCCACTGCTGTATGTATAAGATGGATTAACGCTGGAAGTATTATTGAGATAGTTATTTAAATAGGAGCCGCTGCCATAATTATAATCCAGCTTTGATGTAGGATTATAATTAGCAAAAGAAGAATTATTATTAGAGCCTTTAATGGCACTAATTATGGACGGTATAGCACTAGCAAGGGCGCCAATGCTGGCTGCTTGTGATTGCTGATTAGCCTGCTGCTGTGCAAGTGTAGAACTATATGTTGGGTTTACTGAAGTGCTGTTTGTTAAATTATAATCTGATGTAGGATTATTAATGCTTTGGTTAATAGAATTATATAAATTGATAAGTGCGCCCAGTTCTGAAATTTTTGTTTGATTTCCTGTTAATACAGCTTGATTTGCGGCTGTTAAATTAGCATCGTATTGAGTATTATATAAATCCTGCATTGCTCTTTTATAAGCTTCGCTGCCAACGGGAATACCTTGATTTACAAGTTTAGTCTGCAAATCTGTTAAATTTTTTTCAAAGGCTGGAGTATTATAACGCTGGAAACTTTCATAAACAGCGTCTTCAGCCCTTTTTGCCGCTTTATCTCCATAATCAGCGTTTAATTCTTTTAGTAAATTAACAACTGAATCATATTTAGCCTGTTCAGTTGGGCTCAAAGTTATGTTTAATTTACGTGTGCCGTCATTAATTGAGCCAGTCCAATCGACGGTTCCATAAGGACTATTTAAAGCGTATTGGGTCATTTCAATAGCTTTAGCTTGATTTGCTACATCTTTTGATGCGTCATATTCTTGTGGTCCTAGTCCTAAAACATCGTCATTTAACCAATCATGAAGTCCTATAAATCCGGCAATGGCGCCGCCTAATGCGCCCCAGCCTCCGCCAAAGCTGCCTCCAGCCGCTGCACCTCTTGCGGCACCCTGCAAACCTCCAAATTGATAAGCCATTTTTTTTTCTCCATTAATTAAATATTATTTTATTTCTCAGTCTCAAAAGTTATTATATTAGAAAGCCATTTAAACGTTGAACTATTTTTTATTAATCTTATTCCAATAGAACCTTTTACCCCTGGTTTACCATTAATTATAGTTATACTTTGATATATATTTTCCTCTTGTGCCCAATGGCTAATATCCCAGACTGCTTGATCCCAGGGGGTTTCAATAATGACATTATTATAAACATCAGAAGAGGAAATGGGAGTAGAATAATCAACACTAAAATTTATTTGATAATTTATTTTTGATTCTGAGAACTGTATAATTTTTAATGTTCCCCAGCGTTTTAACTGTGGATATCCAAAATCAGTGTAAGCAGACTGGCAATAACTCATAATAGGTTTACCGTTATCGCTTAACCCGTCGAAGAGTCTAAATATTGCGGGTTTTAAACTGCCATCTAATTTATTTTGGTCGTAACCGCAAAAATATACATCGGAACCCAGCGGAGCAATAGATTTAATATTAATTCCAGTAAACTTGCACCAAGCGCCGGAGCGGCAATTCATAACATGCTGAATGCTTTTATAATTATTTAAAGGAACGTTTATAATCATTAAATCTTTGGAATTTAAATATAATATTTGCCAATCAGCAAGGTCGAAACTATTTTTTAAAGTTTTAAATTCGCCGTTAATTTTATCACTAAAAGCAACAGCATTACTGGCAAAAGCAACACTTAAAACGGCGCTTAACGGGAAATAACCGTCTTTAGTAATTAAAATGACATTACCTGCCAGTTGTGTATTATTATTTATTCCAATAACACTAGGAATATTATAAATACCTCTTAGAGCCCAAGCTTCCATATCAGAGGGGTCGGTGCCGTCGTAAATAAAACATTCACCTTGATTAGTTACAACAATAAATAAATTATTTTGACCTTGTCCGCCCTGCTGTGTCCAGTTAGCAATGGCAGCAATTTTACCGCCTTTGGTGGCAACTTGACTTAAATCAAAACAAACTAAAGGTCCGGAGATATTGCCTGCATCTTGTGTGTACCAAAGTTTTAAAGAATCTTTTTGAGCAAAAAATAAACGGTTTTTAAAAATAGTTACTAAAAATAAAGACTGCAAATTTAAAGGCGGAATGTCGGATATAGGATAAAAAGGGGCATTAACTATTTCATTCCCGTCGTAAACCTGAGGAAGATCCTGTCCGTTTACTATAAATAAACGTTCTTTATAAAGGGTGCTTTGCCATTTATTATTAATTAAATTTTCTTTTATAAGTTTTAATTGAGGAGTTGGAGAAGTTGGATTAAATATATATAACTTTCCTGACATTCCCACCAGCAGTTCATGAATATCAGCAACTTCATACGGTATTAAACTTTCGGCAAGAGTGGAAGTTTCAATAATTTCCCTATATCCGGGTCGCTGTTCAATATAAGTTTCATATGGAATAAAATTATCCATAATAATGGCGTCATTAGGGTTCATATTAGCTACATTATCTCTAAGATTAAGGCCGCCCGTTGGACATGGTATGGTTACAGTAATATTTTTTCGATGTCTATCATTATTTTTTATAGGCTGTCTAAGCATTATATTTATTCCTTAACCCTGTCATTGCCGGCTTGACCCGCAATCTATCGTTGCCGTTACTAGTAACCAATATTGTTATCGGGAATATTTGCTATAACTTTTCCTGAAGTATTGGCAGCCTCTTTAATTCTTCTTGCATTGCTGTCAATACTCTTTTCTATTTCGAGACAATTTTGATATTCTCTAAAACTTTCAGCATAATCAAAGCCCATTTCATTTTTATATTTAAATATTAAACCTAATAGCAAAAGATGTGATTCAATTTCGCTTTTATCGCTGTCTTGCGTGAAATATTCTTTAATGAGCAAATTATTTTCTTCATCAAAATTATATACGCCGCTTTTACTTTTATAAAAAAAACTTATTTTTGAATATAAAGAAGGATGTGGCATAAACAGAATATGATTATTTTGCAAAATAAAATTTTCAGATATAGATGATGATGTCATGTTAATTCTATAAGCTATATACTTATCGTATGTTATGCTGTTAATAGTTTTTTGTTGTGTTTCATTATAAATATAATCTGTTATAAAAGATTTAAAGCCTGGCGCAATAAGTTCTAGATTATACCCGTCTAAGACTGAATTATATGCGGTTTGTTTATCAGCGGAAAATTGGCAAAATTTAACCATCTTTTGCCACTGATAGTCCATTAATATTTGTTCGAGAGAGCGGTTAAGCAATCCTAACAGCCGAAGGATTGTATAATCCTGAGTATTATTAATTGAACGTGGTGCAGAAAATCCTAAAGTCAAACAAGCCTGCTGGATTATTTCTAAACAATTCATAAATTCCCCTCATAAATTCCCCCTGTCGTTGTTAAGCAGAGCCGTTCTAACCTGCCGTCCGCAAGGACTGCTGCCTGCTAAGGCTGCCGTCCGCAAGGACTGCTGCCTGCTAGGGCTTGCGCCCCTTTATTATTGCGGCTTCCAACTGCTAGGGCTTGCCGTTTTAACCTGCTGCCTGCTAAGGCTGCCGTCCGCAAGGACTGCAGAGCCGTTCTAACCTGCTGCCCGCAAGGGCTGCTAGCCATTTGAGCTGGTGCTGGATGGTGTGCCGAAATTTTCAGTAAGCTCGATAAATCCGTAATTATTTGCGGCAATAGGATAAATGGCCTTTCCTGTTGATCCTGCTTGTGCGGCCTGTCCTGTTGCTGTAAAAGATGCGCTGACAACAACCCATTGAACTGCTGTAATATTTGAGGCGGCTTTTACATATTCCACAATTTTACCGTCGGTTGTTCTACCTTTGGTACCGAGTTCAAATTGCATTGTATCAGTTGCTGCTAAATTGTTTGCACCAATTATTGTGCTTATGGATTTATTGCTCATTTTTTTAATTCTCCTTATTTTTTGTAATTTTTTCAAGCTTTTTTGTAAGATTTTCATTATTTTTTGTAATTTCTTCAAGCTTTTTTGTAAGATTTTCATTATTTTTTGTAAGTTGATCTAAAGCATTTTTTGTGTCATCCAGTTCCTTTTTAGTTTGGGAGGCGGCTTCATTAGCGCCCACAACAACTTTACCTGGATTATTTATAAACGATTGCCAAGCGTCTGCAAACCTTTTTTTTAATGTTTCGCTTTTCTCATCTTTATCTAAAATCTCATGGCTTACAATATCTTTAACAGCGCCTGTTTGTACGGTGATATTTAATAAAATGCGCTTTTTAAAAATCTGTTTGCCGCTTTTTTTTGACTGCCATATATCAAGTGTTTCTTCCTCAATAAAACAGCCTAAAACATTTTCTATGTGTTTACCTGATTCAATTGCTGGATAATATGGGGTCTGGGTAAAAATTTTAGCCATTTTGCTTATTCTCCTCCTAATATTACGCTGTTCTAACTTGAGTGCGCAAGTAGTGCTTGCACACTGCAAAGGACTGGCACATTTTTTTGACTGCCATATATCAAGTGTTCCTTCCTCAATAAAACAGCCTAAAACATTTTCTATGTGTTTTTACCTGATTCAATTGCTGGATAATATGGGGTCTGGGTAAAAATTTTAGCCATTTTGCTTATTCTCCTCCTAATATTACGCCGTTCTAACTTGAGTGCGCAAGGACTGCCGCCTGCTAAGGCTGCTGCCCGCTAGGGCTGCAGAGCCGTTTTAACTTACCGCCCGCAAGGACTGCTGCCTGCTAAGGCTGCAGCCCTACTAGCGGGCAGCTGTCCACTAAGGCTTGCGGTGTGCAAGCACTAGGACTTTAAAACTCCCTGTAAATTAGCATTTCCCATAGTTAGATTACCCATGAACAGCATTGGATATACTTCAGCGTCTTGATTATATGGAAGTCTTTCGCTGTCCAGTTTAAAATTTGCATCTTTATGAGCTTTAAAGAACAAATAATCGAGATTAAGTGTATAAGCATGCTGGGTGGGAACATATGGATCAAAAAACACGGGAGTTCCTTCATATTCCAGAGTTTTAAAACCGGCGTCGCCTTTAACATCTACAGTAATACGTTTTATTGATTGCAGATAAGTTTTATATATTGAAAAATATACTTTATCCATAACAATCATTTGAGGTGTATCTGTACCTCTGGTGCATCTTAAGACGAGTTCGTCAAGCCCCTGAATGAACTCCTGTCCTGTTGGAAGTGTCCCGACGGATATACCCTGTTCTGCATTAAATGAATATACTTGATTTCTCCAAAATGGATAAGCGGCCCGGTCAATACCGCCGACAACTCCGGTTGAAGGGTTATCACTTATTAAAGCCTGTAACCCTGTAAGCTCTTTACCGGACGAACCCGTACCATCAGAAAATAAAGAAGCGCCGATTTTATTCTGCATAGTTTTTTCGCAAACAGAAATTCTAGCTTTTAACAAATTATGTTTCCTAGTTTTAGAATCTGCATTTTTACGAATTTCTTCTCCTGAAATTACAACATTTGCATTTGCCTGTTTCCACGCAAATTTAGCGGCAGTCAATACGGGGTTAGCTGTAACTTCAAGGAGTTCAAAACCTGAATACCATTTAAACGTTGAGTTCTCAGCATACATAAGGTCTTCTTCTATTTCATCTCCTCCGTCAAGAAGCGTTGTATTACTACCTGCTTTAAGTCTGTTAAGTAATGCATTATGTTCAAGCACATTATCAAATAAAGTATCTGAATATGCGTTAAGTGTTGCAACAATTAAATCTCTCATTTTTAATTTCCTTTTTAATTTTTTTTATTCAAGCCTTTGAGCTTCTTCTCTTATAATGTCATCAAGCGTTTTTTTATACTTTCTTTCTGTTCCTATTGCCATTGAATCTGTTACGCCTATAGAACTTGCTTTTTTTGCCTTTTGCGCTGTAATTGCCTGTCGTGAATTATTGTCTGTAAAACCTTGCGGGTGAGGTGTTGTTATAAAATTGCCGTCTGCTAAGGCTTGCTGTCCTAAATTGCTGCCTGCTAAGGCTTGCTGTCCTAAATTGCCGTCTGCTAAGGCTTGCTGTCCTAAATTGCCGCCTGCTAAGGCTTGCTGTCCTAAATTGCCGCCTGCTAAGGCGCCAGACCCGTTGTTAATTTCCCTGAGGACTTTTTCACGTACTTTAGGATTTAACCAGATAGCTTTTTCATATAAATCTGTTAAATCTGTAATACCTGTTTGGGTTGCCAGTTGAGCCATATCCTGCTCAACTTCTTGGAAATAAGGATATTTTTTATTACCTTTTTCGTCTTGTGCATTTACAAATTTTTCCAGTTCATTTTCCAAATCTTGCTGAGCCCGTTTAACGTGCAAGGCTTTTAACTGCCTATTTTGTATTTCAAGGGGAGCAAGTCGATTATATACTGGGTCTGTTGCTCTTTGCGCCTGCTGTTTTAATCCATTTACTAACGTGTCAAAATTTATGCCTCTTTGAACCATTACATTAAAAATAAACCCTACTGGGTCTGCCGTTATAAGCCTGTCAGCTTCAACTAAACTATTTATATATTGTGCTTTACTTATATTATTTTCTTCAAAATATTTATCGTGTTCACTTAACAAATCATTAATATTGTTATATTCTTTTTCGAGTTTTTTAAGTTCTTGGGTCTTTCTATCATAAACGCTTTGAATATTTTTAAACATACCCATCATACGTTTTTTGCCGTCGATATCAAGAGTATTAAAAAAAGCTTTTTCTTCATCAGCCCAATACTTTAACGGTTCAATAACTTCTGTTACAGCTTTTTGAGAGTTAGACGGTTCTATATTTTTATTTATTCTGCTTTGTTCTAACTCATTGACCTTTAAATCAGCTATTTTTAAAGCGTCTGTAATATTCTTAGCTTTTGGTGCATGCTCGTACAAATTTTGTGCCTGAACTTCGTTGTGTTGCTCTGTAATATTCTTAGCTTTTGGTGCATGCTCGTACAAATTTTGTGCCTGAACTTCATTGTGTTGCTGTGTAGGTGCATGCTCGTATAAATTTTGTGCCTGAACTTCATTGTGTTGCTGTGTACCATTGTTTTTCATGTTTTTGCCTCTGTTATATTTTTTCCTGCTTGTGCGCATAAGCACTGTCAGCCAAGCCGTTCTAACCTGCCGTCCGCAAGGACTGCCGCCTGCTAGGGCTTGCGCCCTGCAAAGGGCTTGCGCCCCTTTATTATTGCGGCTTCCAACTGCTAAGGCTTGCCGTTTTAACTTGCCGCCCGCTAGGGCTGCAGAGCCGCCGCTAGACCTTGTTGTCTTTATAAGCCTTTATAATATTATCTTGAGTTTTAAACTTTGCATCATTAATAATTTTCTGTTTTTCGAGTTCAAGTTCTTTTCCGTCTTTAATGGTTTCGAGTTCAAGTTCTTTTGTTTTTATCTGAGCTTTTAACATTTCAGCCTGAGCTTTTAACATTTCAGCCTGAGCAAGTACCTGTTCGGGAGGAGGAGGAGGAGGCTGTTTAGGGCTTTTAATTTTTTCAATTAAAGCTTCAAGTCCGCTTTCAATTTCTCCCTGTAGTTCTAAAGGAAGACCTGTGCCGGAAAGAGCAAAAATGATCAGCCTTATAATACTGTCTGAAAAATCTGGATTTTGTGAAATAAAAGGCAGCATTGTTTGAATTATTCTAAATATAAATTCAATCATTGTACTGCGGATTTTAAAGCGTCGATTTTCGTCTTCAAAAATATCGTTGTCGGATTCGACACTAAAAAGATAATCACGCAATTTATTATCTTCGATATACGCTTTAATTTCTAACCAAGAAGGCAGAGAATAAAATTTAATAGTCTTTGGGTTTAACGGTGGAAGATTTACGGGTATACCTTTTTGTATTCCCTGTTTTATTGTCTGCTGCCTTACTTTCATAAGCTCTTCAAACTGAATTTTTTCTTCATCAGAAGGCAGATTAACACCGGTAATATTTTGTAAAGTTTCAATGCTGAATAGTTCACATATAAGTGAACAAACAATTTTATATATTTCTTTAATATAATTATTTATTTTTTCTTGCCTGCTGTGTAATCTTAAATTTCCGAACTTACTTTTTTTACTTATAGCTTCAGCTGTTTCATTTACGGCGCTTATGCTTCTCATAATATCGCTTATACCGGTTATCTCATAAATATTATTTATTAAATTCTGCTGTTGATTATACAGTCCTTCGGCCACTTTCTGTTTCATTTCAATAGGGTCGTATGTAAATAGTTTATCAATTCCAAGTTCATTAATCTGGGAACTTACTTCAACTGCAATATATTCATTATCGCCTGCATTATTTAATTTATCTGCGATTTGACGGTTAGAAGCTGAATATAAGGCTCTGGACTTTATGCTTTTAATTAAATTGGCTATTCTCTGTGAACATATGCTTAAATCGTGTGCTTCTTCCTTATACACCTCATATTCTGGAGTAGCTTTCAAATTGCTGTTATTTAATATAAATCTAAACGGTTCAGGTGTTGGAAAAAATCCCTCTATGCCATAGGGGTCTGTTTCTTCTTTTAAAATATTACGACACTTATCAGATACAAAATAGACTTTTTTATTACTTTTATCCCACATTTCCCAAACATCAATTAACTCTTTTTGAGATTCAGAGGCTTTAAATTGTGGTTTTATTAACTCAGCATTGGGAAACTGCTTATAAATATCTTCTTCTGTCATTTTATGGCGTCGAGCTATCCACCAAACTTGGTTCCATGTTCTCCCGGAGGAAATCAAAAAGTCTTTATAATAAACATGTTCAATTTTTACACGTTCGTTTGTTACTTTTGTATCATTGCCAAGCTGTTGATATTGAGCATTAAAAACGCACCATAAAACGCCCTGACCGCTTAAAAGAATATCAAGTTTAAAAGATTCAACGACTTTTTTTATATTATCGGTATTAATGCATATTTCTACAGCCTTTTTAATTATGTCTATAACAGTACTATAAAATAATTTCATTTTAGAATTGGTCAAAGTTTCTTTAGAAGTACGCGGTCGGATAATTAAACGAGGTAAAGATGTAAACAATGCGGCAAACAATATTTGAGTATTTGCAAACAGTATATTATAGCGTTTATTTTTTTGTGCTTTTTTCTCTTCTGAAGCACCGCACGAATAAATATTTTCATATTCGTTTACATTATTAATCCAATCTTTACAGCGTTTTTTAGCATTATCTAAGCGCTCTATAAGTTCATTTTGATTCATAAATATACATCTCCCTAATAACTACCCTTTATAAACGTTTCTATAAGCGTTTCATAAATAATATATTTATTTCTAGTTTTTATGGTTAAAGCCTTTCCATTTAATAATATTTTTATCTTTACATTTAAAATATTATTTGTATCAATACCATAATTAAACCCTTTAATTGCGCCTACATTTCTTAAAGCTTTTAAAAACCCGCCGTAATATCTATTTAAAAAACTTAACAAATCTTTATTATTGTTACCTTTATAATTAGGAATTTCAGCGCTGATAACATTAAGCCTTTTCACTATTTCATTTTTAAGCGATTCGACCGAATTTAAATCCAATTCTGTTTCCTTTTTTTCATACTTGACAAAATATCATTAAATGTAATACCTTTTTTTTGTTCTTTAGCTTTTTCAAAAGGGCTTATATTTTGAAGATTATAAGCCAGTGCTGTATATCTTAAAGCGTCTGCACAATGAGAAGCCCAATCATGCAATGGTTCTTGTTTATATATTCCTAGTACATCATTCCACTGTTTTTTATAATTTCTTATTGCTTCAATACCTTCTTTACATTTACTTTCATTAAAATAAAATTTAGGAAAAAGAATTCTAACGGCATTAATTGAATCCCAAAGCGGCATAGCTGCTATAACTTCGACATCAAAGCCTTTTATATTTCCATAGCTCTGTGCAACTTCTCTGCTGCTTTTACCTGTTGACCAATTTTTATTTTCTGCATCATGGGGCAGAAACATTTTTTTAATTTTATATTCATGATTTTCAATCCACGCCAAATAATGGGGTAAGGCTTCCATATTATTTTCATAATAATCCAAGAATAGAATTTTATTTTTAAGAAATTGTACAATCCAAATTGCTGTAGCGTCGCTTATACCGATATCGAACACTGCATAAACTGGATGTTCTGTATCAGGTTTAATATCTCCGATTCTGCCTTCAATTTCTGCCGCTGATATTTCATGTTTATAAACAGCACCTGCTACCATATTTTGAAAAAGTCCAAATTTAAATCGATTTTTTTCGTCTATACTTAGTCCGTCGAGAATATTTAAATACTCTTTAGGAAGATTTTGTATATTATCCTCAGGATTAATAAATATATGTGCCACGCTTGACGGGTCTATCGGTGTATCATCCTGAGGGTCTTTTAACTGAATAAACTTTTTATAACTCCAATGACCTTTAGTTGTTGGGTTCTCATCCAAATAAGCTATTTTACATAAATCATTCTTTTGCGAAAATCTCGTATTAGCTTTTAAATAACTTTTGTATGATATCTCAGAGACTTCATTAAAAAAGCCACCGCTAAACTCCAGCCCTAACACTTTATCAGTTCTTATTTTATCATCAAGTCCAACCAGCCAAATTTCGCTCCCATTGTTAATAAATTTGATAATCCAATCACTTTTATTTATTTTATATGGAACGCCTTTAAAGAAAAGGTTTAACACAAAGGGCAGGCTCTGCATTCCAATAGAATGTTTAACATCAATAAACTGCTGTCTGAATATAGCATGCCTAGCTTCTTTAACTTTCAATGAGCGTATAATCAAATTTCTTAAAAATAAGGTAGTCTTTCCACTCCTAGAACCTCCGACAGCTAAAATTTCACGGGCACCGCTTACGCATAAATTACGTAACTCTTTTTGTTTTTGTGTAAGAAGCATTAATTTATAAATCCTTATCTTTGCTGTCAAAATTCAATGTAATATTGTTTGGGCTTTCAATATTTAAATTAAACCTATTATCATCAAAGTTAATACCTAACAATTTAAAACTAAGTTCTATAGCTTTTATCCGTGCATTTTGCACCTTTTCTCTGGTATCTGTCGCAACTTCTTTTAACTCTCTACAAAGCTCGTCAAACAATAAAGCGCTTTTAGCTGCTATAGGTACACGTAATTGATGTATTCTCCTTAAAACCTCTGGGCGGTTAGCTAGTCTAGATGCTCGTTCCCAAATAGTTTTATTATTGGCTTTACTATCTGGATAAGCTGTGATAAAAGCTTCAGTAGCATTTTTCATTTCTAATGCGACTAAATGACAAAACTTTTCTATTCTAGAATCCTTAAAATATACAGGAATAGACAATAAAAATTCCCGTTCAAATTCTAGCTGCAAAGGGTTTTTAAATTTTGAATCTGAATTAATAATGAAATCCTTTGCTTTTATTTCTTTATCCATCTTTAAACCTCTTTACCTTTTGCCTATATCTTAATGCCGTCCTACTGCAGAGCCGTTCTAACCTGCCGTCTGCTAAGGCTGCCGTCCGCTAGGGCTTGCGCCCCTTTATTATTGCGGCTTCCAACTGCAAAGTGCTTGCACACTGCAAAGTGCTTGCACACTGCAAAGATTATTTTGAAGTCACGAGAATTTAAAAAAAGAGTTTACTTTTTATAAATACTGCGTACCCCTAATGTGTACGCTTCCAAAATAATCTTTATATAACCTTGCATACTCCTTGCGTTGTTTCTAACTTTCCGTTTTTAAGCCGTATGCAAGGGTAAAAAAGGGCTAAAAAAAAGGCAAGCCCTATATATATAAGGGTAAAAAAGGGCTAAAAATGCGATTTTTTGCATAATTTTTTTAATGTTATAGACGAAAAAACATTTTTAATTTTTTACATTTTGGATACGACAGCAGTGCTTGCACACTGCAGTGCTTGCACACTGCAAAGTGCTTGCGCCCCTTTATTATTGCGGCTTCCAACTGCTAAGGCTTGCCGTTTTAACTTGCCGTCCGCAAGGACTGCTGCCTGCTAAGGCTGCCGTCCGCTAGGGCTTGTTATTTTTTTATGTTTTTATGTAAATACCATAGCTTTTAATATTCCCGCTTTTTTTTTCTTTTTATTATTATTCTCTTATTTTTATAAAAAGATAAAAAAATAACAAAAATAAAAAAAACCCTTGATAAATAAGAATTTTTTCGTGTTATATATTTTTTATTTTCATGTTATTTTTAATAAAAAAAGGAAAAAAGAAAGGAATAAACCCGCCCCCGTTTATTATTATTGAGCTAAAATCAGAATTATAATAGATTTTTAAAAAACAGATAACATGAAAAAGGATAAAACAGCACACAAAATGGCATTAACAAGTGAAATGACAGTTATTAAAAAGCTCTTAAGAATTATTGGGAGCGGGTGGAAGCTGATTAGTCCCAACAGGCAGCGGTTCCAGATGTGTTAGCCTGGGGGTTTATCTTTTTTAATTGAAATATTTTCAATAATGTTTAAAATTCTTTTATAAATGTCAATATCAGTTTGAATATCTAATTGTTTTAAAATTTTTTCAGTATTAGGTTTATCATTGGTTTGTATTTCACTTTCAATCTTTTGATTATCGATTTCAAGGGTTAAAATTTTATTTGAAAGTTTTTCTTTTATAGGTTGGACATAGAGTTCAAAAATAATATCTGAAATTACCTTTTCTTTAGATGTGCGGCCTTCTTTTATTTCTCGTGCTTCGTCTGGATTATATTGGCTGACAATATCTTGAAATTTATCATTATCTATGATTTCGACTTTTGAAACGATTAGTGCCTCATTACTTGGTGGAGATATTTTTTTTATAATTTTTAATTCAATAAGATGTTTTAAAGCATTTAAAATAAATCTTCTATCTCTTAGGCTTTCTCTGTCTTTATTTGTTATTTTTTTTATAATTTCACGTACAGATAAGGAAGCAAAATGTAATTCGCCGCTTCTATAAAAACAATCGAAAATACTTAAAATATCTTCACTTGCTGCCTGAGGGCTTTTCTGATTCATAGTTTGTACATCATACCAGGTATCTTTTGGGTCAGGGCAAAAAGTTATTAAATCAATCCATGCTTGTTTCATTTTGGCAGGTTCAGGTGGTTTTAAATTTGCGTTTACTTCGATTTCATTAAAAGGTATAAGACTGAAGCGTCGGTTTAAATATCTATTATTAGTGCCGCCTATTATAGTTAAATTTGTTTGAAGGCGTTCCATCTGTTTACCTTTTCTTTCAAAATCAATTTCAATTTTATCTATTATATTATTGATGACGTCAATATTTACATCGCGTCCGCGCTGGCTCTGCCAAAGCGCCTCGCCTATTATGCCCAGCTGTAATTTTTTGATATCAGAAGTAATAAATTTACCGCTCAAACCTGAAGTTGTTACATTTCCGGCGGCAATACCAAGTTCGAGGCATGCATTTTTTAAAGCTTTTAATAATTCGCCCTTACCGGTTCCGCCTATTCCTGAAAAGAAAAATAAAGCGTTAGGGGTTATAATTTGTTGAGAATGAACTTTATTAAAATTGTGTGTGAGACCATAGCGGAACCATTGAACCCATGAAACGAGCTTTATAACACTATCTTTAATATATAATTTATCTGAATTATAAAGAATTATATGAACGGCTTTAATAAAACTTTCAATAAAATTGATATGTTTAGAAAATTTAAAATCATTAAACCTTTTTTGAACTTCTGTTAAATTTGTTTCATACATTTCCTTTTGTGCATATTCATACCCGTCGCAATACAAATTATATGAAATTTCGCTGAACATTGAGCCGATGGAACGACTATCAAACCATAAAATATTTTGGTCAATAAACTCTTCGTCTTCTGAAAGTCCCAAAATATATTCATATCTAGTAGTATATTTTGGGCGGCCTAGTTTAGCGCATCGTATTCCGAATTTAGCTGCGGTCTTCTTTTTTTCAGAAATTTCACGAACCAGTGCTTTACGTTTTTTAATTTCTTCTTCTTTTTGTTTATTTTTTTTTTCTATATCGGAAATAACATTCCCATTTTTATCGATGTCAATATTTTTGGGAATATTATATTGTTGGTCGCTGGTTTTTGTTTTTTGTTCTTGGTTCATAAATAATTATAATTTACCGCTCTTTTAATATTATATATATCAGTAGTTTTTAAATATTTAGTTAATTTATAATACTGGCGCATAGATATAAAATTATAATCAAGAATTTGCTGTCTAGAAAGGCATAAAACATAAATCATATATATTAAAAGTTGAGCGGGCTTATTATAATTGATAAGGTTGTTTATATTTTTATGTCGCCAAAACAAAAATATTTTATAATCGTTATTATCTAAAATAGTTTCAAGCTTAATATTTTTAGTAATAATTTTAGGTGGTCTAGACATATAAATCATCGAACTCCTCGAATTTTCTTTTAACTATAGTCGGAGTACCAGCATCGCAAAGATTATGAATGTGCCATCCGTGAATATTTTCATCGCATAAAATAAGCCATTGCAGACGTTTATCAGAAAAAAAGACTTCACCTGTTAAAATATTATTAAACTTATCAAAAAATTTTAAGATATCGCCTTCAAAAATTTCTTTAGGCGTTATAAATTTATTATATTGATATTCCATTAAGCCGCTGCCTTTTAAAATGCCGTTTACGTCATCAAAACCAACGATACGTCCATCAAGCAAAAAATAAAGACGACGTGATAAAGAGAAACCATCAATATCGTAGGTATATTTATTAATAATAACTTTAAAATTATTAAACATGTTACTATATTTTATACCTTTCCGTTTTTAATCTGTCGGTGCGCAAGCCCTTTGCAGGGTGCAAGCCCTTTGCGGTGCGCAAGCACTGTCAAATACTGCGGCCTCTGTAACAAGCGAGGTCTGGTGCGCTTGACAAAAGCCGCAGTAAAAGCACAAAGGCTAATAAGCCTGAGTGCTATTATTATTATCGGTATTATTATCAGTATTATTAATTGTAGTACGGGAATAACCGCCATGATGGTTATGCATAATAAAATGTTTGGCACGCAAAATATCGTGTAAAATGATGCGTTCGGTCAAAGCAGAAGCGATAGTGCCGAGCTGCCAAAGAAAGAACCAGAAAATTAAAGAAAAAATAAGCCAAGTGATTAAATACTTAATAGGTGAACGAAGAATACTGAGGTTAAGAGAAGTGTACAAATTGCGAAAAAAATTTTTCATAAACCAGACCTCCATGAATTTATATATTATAGTGGTATGTGTGGTGATATAAAACAGCTAAAAAAAAATTCCCACCATAATACATCTTATCGGACACTTTTGATTCTGTTCAAACTCAAAAAAAATCCGAGGCTGTTATACTCAGAAAAATTACAAACGAATTCCATAATATGATTGAAAATTTTTAGGAACAAATATCAAAACTATACTCTGTATTGTTGTGTTATTTACCGTTTAGAATTGTATTGTAAGTTTTGAGACGAATGAAAGGTTTGTGTAGTTTAAGTTGGGATTGTATGTATATTCGAATCTGTCATACGAAGCACCGAGCGTGATTCTGAAATATTTTGAGATTTCATAATCGGCACTTAGGTTTGCTCCATAGTTCGTATTATTGTCGGTTTCTATGTTGGTTTCCGAATCTTGAGTTATGTATTTTAGATTCGACAGGAAAATTATTCTATTTGTCAAAGGTATTATTTTGTTTATAAAAGGTATTTTTATTCCTGCAGGAAGCGTTAAATCGGAGTTTATCTGGCCTAGATAGCTGTTTCTTAGCACCTGAGTTGCATATTTGCCTTCAGCATTTGTTCTCCACTGATCTTCATTTTCATAACGCAGGCTGAATCTCCATTTTCCCCAATCAAAAGCTCCCTGTCCTACAATTTTTTTAGCCAGTCCGTTGGATAAGCTTTTGCTCGTTTCAAAATCATCTTCATCCGTACCAGTGTTTTCAATCGAAAAATATAAATCGAACTTCTTAAACAGTTTACACCTATAATCAAAACCGTACATTATGTCTTCCGCATTGGATACTCCATAAGTAATTATGTGTTTATTGTGAAATTTAAAATTAAACTGAGTATCGCTCATCCACGATACAGAACCGAAAAATCTCTCAATTCCGGACATTCCCACAAGTAGTTCCGGCCATATCTGCGTGTATACGTCTTTTATCGTTCCTGTAATGTATGAACTTTCGCTTCCCTCCGTGTAAGT
Source organism: Candidatus Endomicrobium procryptotermitis (assembly GCA_031279415.1). NCBI lineage: Bacteria > Pseudomonadati > Elusimicrobiota > Endomicrobiia > Endomicrobiales > Endomicrobiaceae > Endomicrobium > Candidatus Endomicrobium procryptotermitis. The sequence continues at coordinate 20,197 of JAITIP010000038.1, forward strand.
AAAATTTGCAATCAGCGTGTTTAAAGGAGAAAGATGTCCTTTTAGTTTGAAAGCTTCAAAAGGAGCGTACCTTCCGTTTACTCTGATGTCATCTCTGTTTAAAATGCTTTTTACTGTATAAGAGTTTGAAGAGTACGAAGGCAGAATTTCCATAAGGTTATTGTTTCTTATCCAAAGTTTATCGGCTGAAAAGCCTGTGGAATTAAATTCTTTGTAGACGTTTTCATAGGAATCCGAATCCTGAAGCCTGTAATATGCCGAAAATACAAGGCTTTTTAAATATACGTTTGAAGCTATGTCATAAGCGTTTAGATTCCATGATATTTCGCCTATGCCGCTTCTTTCTATATATTTCTTTTCTCCGGGAATAATTAAATTTACAGGATTAGTACTTGAAATCACATTATAATTTTCTTTAGTGTTTATGCTGTACGTGAAAGTCGGGCTGAACCAATTTATTATCCCCAAAACAAGACTTGCACCTACTGTCTGGTTTAGAGTTTTATCATAACTTATTTCTTGTGCAAAATCGCGATTTTTTTCTCTGATTCTGTCCATCAAATACGAAGGAGAAAATAAAATACCTTTTGAAAATTTGAAAGGAAGTTTTACCGCAAACATTTCTGTCTGTTCAAGTGTGTGGTACTCGTTAATATCCAAATAAGATTTAAAAGCGTCCAGTCCTAAAAATGAGTCAGAGTCTGCCATCGGCGTCGATGGATATACTTTATAATACGAATTTATTATCTGCGCGTTTGCCATAACGTTTGTGGGCAAAAGAGGAAACACAACGGGATTATTATAGACTAAGCTTCCTGAAATAGTTTCTCTGTCTTCAAGCTGTTCTATTTCTGAAGAATCTATAACCGCTCTGGAATATTGTGCTGCCAATTTCGGAAAGTCCACACCCAAATCAAGCGAAGTTTCTCCAAAACCAGAATACGTGACTACGGTTCCTTCTTCTTTAATTGAAATAAGATTGGAATTATTGTTTATAATGTTTGGCGTAACGGTTCTTGTCTTTGACAACTGAGCTTTTATCGGCAGTAGCATTAAAGTTTCGGTCCTGAAGCCGTCAAAAGAGACATAAGCCTTGTCTTCGAGATAATCCCTGTTATACACTCCAGCGGTAACCGTTTGAAAATCTCTTTCAATAGCTTTTCTGTTTGCCCCTAAAGTTATCGCGCCTATTCTTTTTGAACCGTTCCAGCGTATATTTCCGCCTGCATGCCATGCCGTACCGTTAATTTTTTTGCTACCCATAACATGTATTTCGTTAAACCATACGTCGCCGTTCATTAATGGAACTGACGGAATTACTCCGACAGTAATCTGTGAAATCTTTTCAAGCGAAGGCGTACCGGAAGAAGTTATCACTGCGGCGGGTTCGGAAGAACTCCACCGCACTGCTCTGCCGCTTCCTTCTTGGTCTATTTTAATTAATTTCCATCTTCCTATGTCAGCCGCGTCAATATGGAGTTTATATTCGAAATAGTTATCGTCATTGCTGCCGGCGCGAAAAATAATCTGGTCACCGGGCTGCGCATTTTTTGGAAAAACAAAAAAGCGGATGCTGTCATATTTTGAAATATCCAGAGCTTCTCCGATATATACAGACCTTGCGGTAATAGTTGAAACATATTGCAGTCTTAACGACTGTTCGTCTTTTTTTATGGAATTGTCTGTATCGTAAAGTTCCTGATAATATGAGTTTGACAGAAGCGAAACATAGTCAGGGTCAGAAATGCCTATGGACGAAGTTACATTTAAAGGGTTCGAATCGGATTTTTCCCATTTATTTCCGACGATAGAAATTTTTCCTATTATGATTTTTCCAGCCTGTCCGCCGCTGTTTCTAATAATTCTTAAACGCAGAATTCTTATATTTTTCCAATTTTCCGGACTGCTCATATCCAGCGGGATTTTAAATCTTTTCCAGCCCGTCCAATCTATAGAATTATGCGTTATTCCATTTTCATCGGTAATTACTGCGGACGCAACACTTAAATCTATACCACCTGCGACATTTTCAAAAGTGTCAAGAATTCCATTTCCGTTTAAATCTTCAGTGTCAAGTTTTCCATTATGCGCGCCTATAAGTGAAGGCTGACCTCCGCTTACGTCATGAAAAGTCTGTCCCGTATCTTCCCAAGGACTTATAATTCCGTTGCCATCGGTATCTTCGGTATCCAGTAGTCCATTTCCGTCGGTGTCTTCGTTTATGCTTGTGGTATAATCGACGGCAAATTTTGCACCTTTTCCGTCTCCTTTTATCCATACTTCTGCGTACAGCTTTTTTGAAAAATCATATCCTGAAAGTGAAAGTTTTTGCGCCATTGCAATCTGCGAACGAGTTGTAACGTCATAATCTATTTCCAGCACAAGCTGTTTTTGCCCATCAACTATTTCAAGTTGAGGACTTATTTCTCTGAGAGCAATATCATAACTTCTCCATGAAAGTTCGTTAAGGTTTCTCTTAGTAGCGGGACTTTTGTCCGCTGAATGTAGCCAGCTTTCGTCAACCATAGCCGCATTGTCTTCATAAACCGCGCTGTCAAAAGAATCGATTAAAGCTTTTGAGGAAGTGTTGTCATCCTGAGAGCTCACGGCATATTCAGCAGCTGCATTAATAGTAATATTAAGAGAATTTATTTTTAAATCCGTTATTTTAATGTCTCCCTCTCCAACCAAAAGACTTCTAGGAGTGCTTCTTATATCAGGAAGGACTGCGCCTTTGGCTGTAAAATCGTAAAGCAGACTACCGCCTATACTTATATTATTTGTCAAATTTAAGTTTGTACGCATTCCAACCAGAGTAGATTCCGCCGCGGAACCGAACATAGAATAATCATATGAAACGTCTATTACGGAAGTAGCCGTTATTAGCGTTTCATTTATTATCGTCAAAATTCCCAGGTCATAATCTATTATATAATCCGTGTTTGCTTTCAATTCTCTGCCAGAGATAATGACTTTTTCCGACTGCGGCACTATTCCCGGTCGCAGAGTAAGAATTTTTACCACGTATTGGTATTCGGTTATAAAATCGTATCTGTGATTGTTTAAAGTATATAAATCGTCTGCGAGAGGTTCACCATCAACCGGATTTAAATGAAATATCCCGTTTTCAAAATCAACCGTAATATTTGAAGGATACGATGGAATCATGGTTTTATTTCCCGGATTTATAACCGTAGGCACATCGCCGTTTAAATCTTTAAGCTCAAGCGTAAAATTTCCCCTTCCATTATCGCGTATGATTTTTAAATTTCCGAGATTATAATACGTTTTTAATTCCATGGAACGCTGCGTCGTATTGTTTACGTCTTTTATAATCAGAGGAACACCCGGAGCTGAACCGCCTGAACTGAGCCATGTATCGTCTATATACTGATAATCTACCGCTGCCACATAATTACTTGCAAGCTGATTTCTGAACGTTATTATTCCTGTATTGTAATCAATAGTATAGTCTTGCCCAGCTACTAGCAGCACAAAATTTCCTCTATATTGGTCGGTCGGTGAAATAGTACGATTTTTTAAAAAGTTTAGAGGTGTTGAAGTTGTAATCGATACGTTTAAATTTGGGTCTATTCTTTGATAATCCATAAAAATGCGCGCGCTTCCAGCTTTTATAGGCCGTATAGATATGTTAGGGTCATTAATCGAAAAATATTTTAAACGTATGTATGAAGTATCTGCAATGGTTTTTCTTTCAAGCTGTGTATTACCTTCAAAACGCTTTATTTCCGAGGCACCTTTCGTTTTACTGAAAAAAGCGTCCAAAGAGTATGTTTTATATCTTGTATCGACTTTTAAACCAAATAACTCTTTAGAGTAGTTCATAAATTCTGTAGTCGGAAGTGCTACGGATATGTCTCCAAATGCCGCTTCCTCTATAAATTCATCCGGAGCCCCTTTATATACTAAGGAAATATCTTTTTTATCCGCAGTATCGTCATAATCTACATTAATGTCAAGCCTGTTGCCGACTCTTCCTAAAATTCTCATCTGGAGTTCCTGTTCCATATTGAGTGAAGAAGTATTTTTTCTTTTTCCATCTTCTTCTTTATCGTACTGCCGTGCGGTGTACTCCATTCCGATAAGTTTTCTGCCGGAAAGAGAAAGCTGTGCCTCAAAAGGCAAAGACGCAATAATTCCCGGAGGCAGCATTTCCTGCTGTGGCTTTGTGGTTTGTGAAGAAGATTCGGTTTTATAATCAGCGGGAAGTGTATCTTTTTTCTTCCATTTTTGCGAAGAATATCCGAGATTTGAAAAAACACTTTCATTGAGATACTCCAAAACTTCCCTGCCGGCAATTTCCTGAGTGGTTTCCGGCAGCATCTGCCTTTCAAAATCAGACAATAACGCCGAAATTACCGTCACTGAAGATTCTATGCTTTGAATATTTGAATATTTTTTGCCGTAATCTTCAAACTGTCTATATATTTTGTCATTTTCGTCAATTAAAGAATATTTTTTTTTATTTGCTGGTCTATAATCCGCCATGCAAATGGCGAAAAAAAACAATAAAAATAAGGGTAAAATTGCTTTTAATGTTTTCATTTTGTTTGTGAGTTTATATATTTTTAAATTATATTAAATTCTTATTCATTCTTCCATAAATTTTTGATATAATTTCAAATTAAATTATGATTAAAAAATTACATTTTTATATTATAAAAGAATTCTGTGGGTCCTTTATTTTTGGGTTGGCTGTTTTTTCAATGATTTTGCTTTTGGATCAGGTTTTTCAGCTTGTTGACCTTTTTCTCTCAAAAGGTGTGGCTTTGTGGCTTGTAATAAAACTTTTTATTTTTATACTTCCAAACATTTTAACTCTTGCGATCCCGATGGCGGTGCTGTTTGGCGTTTTGATAGCTTACGGGAGACTTTCCGAAGATAATGAAATTACCGCGATGAAAGCTACCGGAGCGGATTATAAGACATTGTCAGTTCCGATAATTATTTTTGTGGCTTTGATTTCTTTTTTTCTTGTATTTTTCAACCATTTTTGGTCTCCTTCCATGCATGGCAACTTCCGAAGTCTGTTTGAAGAAATCATCATGAAACGTCCTCTTGTGAGATTTGATGAAAAAAGCATAGTAAAACTTGGAGATTATCAAATTTATGCCAATAAAGTTAACAGTCTGGACAATACGATGTCTGGAATAAACATATACCGATTCGAAAAAGACGAGAAAGAAAAAAGAAGACAGTCATATCAGGAAAAAAAAGAGGAATGGGAACATGGGTCATGGCGCATCGCCGCTTCTTCTGCGGCGGTAAAAGTTTACCTAAACGGTGTGCAGATGAAACTGTTTGACGGTTACTGGCAGCGCGCTCACCCTTCCGACATTAAAAATATGATACATATGACGTTTAAAACTTATACTTTTTTTATACCGCTAACCGATGCCAAAAAAGCCAATAATACAACTATGCAGCAATTGTCGTCAGTCGAAATTTTAAAAACAATAAAGCAATATAAAGAACAGAACTTGCCTTATATAGTATATGCCATAGAGTTTTGGATGAGATGGATATTGGCGCTTGCGCCGATCGCATTTGCCCTTGTTGCCGTTCCGATAGGCATAATGGCCGGCAAAGGCGGAAAAGCCATAGGATTTGGAATGAGTTTGGGAGTGATTTTTGTTTATTATATGCTTTTAGTAATTGCTATGAATTTGAGTGAAAAAAATTATGCAGATCCCAAATTTATAATGTGGCTGCCAAATGCCGTTATTTCATCTGCCGGTGTATTTCTATTCATAAAAATGGTAAAAAAATAATGAAGACTTTATATTTGTACGTAAGTAGAAAATTTCTTACGATATTTTCTTTCACGTCATTCGCTTTCGGTTTTATTGTCCTTATATCTGAGCTTTTTAGAGAGCTTAGTTTTTATATGGAAAATAAAACTCCTTTTTTAATAGTTATTCAGCATCTCGTTTCAAATGTACCTTGGTGGATAATACAGGTTCTCCCTGTTTCCACTTTGCTTGCATTGCTTTTTTCATTAGGCGATCTGGCAAAAAAAAATGAAATAACAGCAATGAAAGCTGCCGGAATAAATATGTGGCGAATAATTGTTTTGTTTATGACGCTTGGTATTTTGATAGGCGGAGCTGATTTGGCTATCAGAGAACTTATTGTTCCACACACTACTGCGTTTAATGAAAAAGTAAGAAAAGAAAAAATACAAAAAGAAAAAATACAGATGCAGACAGAGTTTAAAAATCTTATAGTTTCTCTTCCGAACAATGTCCGTATGACAGTTGGATACATAGATACTAAAGAAAAGCTCATGAAAGATATTATTCTTGAAAAATACAGTGAAGATTTTTATATAGAAAGGCTGGTTCTCGCCGCAGAAGGAGTTTGGAAAAATAAAACATGGACTCTTAGAAATGGCGTTATAAGAGAGTTTGGGACAGGTTTATGGAATGAAATTTATTTTAAAGATTACGAATCCGACATACATTTGAAACCTGACGATTTTGCATTTAAAAAAATGCGTTATGAAATGATGAACACTTATGATTTTCAAAAGTATATTTATCAGCTTCAAATGTTCGCAAAAACTGCCCTGAAAGAAAGAATCGTTTTAAATATACGTTATGCTTCTGTATTTTGCCATTTGGTCGTGATGATGATAGGCATTCCTTTTGCTTTGGGGATAGGTCCGAGATTCGGTAAAATTTTAAGCTTTACGATGGCCGTGGTGGCTTCTTTCATTTATTGGGGTGTGCAGGCAATTACCCAGTCTTTAGGTGAAAATGCCATTCTCACGCCTTTTATGTCCGCATGGCTTCCAAATTTTATTTTCTTTGCCATAGGCATAGTTCTTCTCATACGCGTAAAAAAATAACAGCCTTATTATTTCACTTTGTATCAGCGGTAGTTAGTTTATTTTTTGTCTGATTGTCAATAATAAAAGCGGCAATTATATAGTTATCAGACCCACACATAACAAAAACAAAACTCCCCACATCAAAACAATGCAGGGAGTTTTTATTTTAAAGACTTATCTTATTATTTTTATATTAACGAAATAGTTTTTTTAATTCTCTCTCTAATGCAGCCTCTTCTTTTTGTTGCTGCATACTTTTACATTGCTGCCGCATTTGATTATGGCGTTGCTGTTGGTTATAAGCACTTTTCCTATCTTGTGCTTGCTGCGCATAATAACTATTAGATCTCTGCCCATAACCCCTCTCGCCTCTTTCTTCTGGAGTAATAACACCATTGGCTCCCATTGTTACTCCTGCAAATAAGACAACCGCAAACAATGCTGTGATAATTTTATTCATTTCATTTCTCCTTGATTTTATTTCTTCTTCTGCTGACCTTTCCCCAAAAGTTCGACCGCTTGTAAGTTAGTGAAAAGCTGTTTTTAATGCCATAATTTCTGCTTGTTTTTTCATGAACTCGTTTGGACTTAAACCTTTTAAAGAACTATGCGGTCTTGTTTCATTGTATTCTTTGCGCCATTCTTCTATTTTCTCTTTCGCTTCTCTTATATTCAAAAATCTGTTCTCATTCAAACATTCATCTCTTAATTTTCCATTAAAACTTTCTATGTATCCGTTTTCTACAGGCTTTCCGGGTTTTATAAAATCTAACTGTATATTATTCCTATATGCCCATTCGTCTAATACCTTGCCCGTGAACTCCGGTCCATTATCTACCGTGATTGCTTGCGGCAATTCCCTTACACCTCTTATTCGTTCCAATACTTCTACTATCCTTCTGCCGTTTATTGACGTATCAACTTCTAAATATGGGCATTCTCTCGTGTACTTATCTATTATCGTCAGTATCTTTATCTTTCTTCCGTTCCATAAACTCTCTAACACAAAATCCATCGTCATTGCTCATTGGCTTCTTTTGCTGTTTTCAACGGCATTCTTATCACTGATATTTGTTTCTTACGTCTTCTTTTTCTTAATGATAAACTCGCTTCTCTGTATATCCGTTCTGTTCTTTTATGATTTATTACATATCCTTCTCGTCTTAACAGTATATGCAACCTTGGACTTCCATATCGTCTCTTTTCATGTGCTAATTCTATCAGCCTTTCTCTTATCGCTTCATCAGTTTTCTTGCTTTTATATCTATGGCTGCTTCTGTCTATCCCTACTATTTTACATGCCCGCCTTTCCCTCAGCCCAAGACTTACTTTCAAATACTCTGCTGCTTTTCTTCTTGTCTCGGGCTCTAAAAGTTTTTTTCGTTTATTTCCTTCAACGCTCTTATATCAAGTGCCTGATCTGCTACGATGTTCTTTAACCGCCTGTTTTCTTCTTCTAATGCCTTTAGCCGTCTTAATTCGTTCACTGTTAGCCCTGAATACTTCATCTTCCATTTGTAATATGCTGCATCGCTCATCACGTGCTTCCTACATAAATCTACTATTTTTACTCCGCTTTCTGCCTCTTTCAATATCCCGATTATTTGCTCTTCACTGAATTTCTTCTTCCCCATAAAATCCTCCATTCGCTTTATTTTCCTTCTTTTTTCACTAATTCGCAAATAGTTTACTTTTTTGGGGAAAGGTCACTGCTTCTTTTTAGAATGCTTTCCAGCAACATAACCTGCGCCGCCAGTAACAACAGCTACGGCAGGAATAACTACTTTAATAAAAAACCATTTGCAAGCATGCCAACCCAATCCATAAACCGGGTTTCCCATTAACAAACCTCCTTTTATTTGTTTCGCCCTATAAAAAAAAGAGCGGCGAAATTATTTAGGCTACTAGAATAACCCGTATAATCACCGCCCTCTACCCAGCTCCGAAGAGCCGGGCAAATAGCAAACGATTATTTGTGGTTTCTAGTATGCCCTCAGACTTTTACGACTGACAAGCAAAACGCAATCTTTCTTTGCGTTCCCGACAAATAATCTTTATGTTTTAAACCTTTGTAGGCTTACATGTACAAAATATACCTCTTATATAGCTATAGATTGTTCCTCTAATTTCTTTTCATAGACATCTCTGGAAAGAGGACAATCTATTAAATCTTTAAAATCAGACTTTACCAACTTACATTGTTTTGCCATTTGAGCTAATAAATTATCTCTTAACATCTTATATTTTGTTCCTCTACTTATTTTTGTATGGACAGCTGTTTTTTTACCATCTTTTGAATAGTAAATAAATCTCCAGTGGTCTCCTCCATCTTTTAAGTTGAAGCCTTTCTTTTGGAGATTTTCTTTAATGGTCTCTCTATCTCTGCTTATAGACATTCTTAAATCTCCTTAAATGCATCTAATAAATTAGTTTTAAGTTTTTTTGCATCTTCAGACAATATATCATCATCAACTTTTGCATATTCTTCCCACAAATAACAAATATCCAACTTAATATCATTGTATAGCTCTTGTCTAGTGTATGCAAAAAGTTCCAACCCTATAGAGGGATTTTCAATAAGATATAACTGTTCTGTTTCATCTAACTTTGGAGTCAATATAAGCTGTCTTTTCGGCTTTAGCTTTATGCCGTTACATTCTATATGGTCAATTTCTATAGGGGACAAATCAACTTCTTGAATACTTATTACATCTGTTATTTTTTTTGGTTGATCATTTTCATCTAAAATAACCTGTCCCGTAATTTGGACTAAATCTCTTCTATTTTCCAAAAGCATATCTTCAACATCTTCATTATAAAAGCAGTCTAAAAGCCTTTTAGTCATTGGATGAGTTATTACAATTTTATGTTCTTCAAAATCAATGCTTACTAAACGTCCTGTCACTACAGTCATGTATTCTTCAACGACAGTTATAGTTTTATCAATAATAGTAGTTATGTTTTTTTGAATAGACTTGCTGCTGATTTCGGGAATATTATTAATTTCAACATATATAGCATCATCAGATGGTGGAAAAGCAGATCTCACATGAGATAATGCTTTTATCCTCATTTTCGGGTGAGGAAAAACTCTTTCAATCTCTTTCTCATCATTCTTTGCACTAAAAGTAAAAAAATTATCTAAAGATTCTTTTACATTAAAAACAGGTAATAAAATATCTTCTCTGTATCCTATTGAAATTGCCTGATTATAGCTACCATCTTTTGGCAATTCGCAATTTATAAAACATTGTTCCTTAATTTCTTTTGATGGTCTAAATCTCTCATTAAATGTTATACCTTGATATTGTGCAATCATTAAATATGCTAAATCCTTAACATTAGAGAGTAGGTTTATCATGTATTCAACAGGCAATTGTTGTTTATCTGCATTGCCACCTTTAAAATGAAACTCTATTTTATCTGCCATTGTTACTCCTTATTTTACAAAATACTATATTTTCCATTTTCGTAAAAAGTATACTACAAAAACACAAATATTTCATTATAAAACAATTTTTCTTACTTTTAGCTTAAACTCAAGCAGGTCTCAAAACAACAGACTTTTTAGATTTCTTTGAAGATTTCTTACTAACTATATATTTACTAACATCATGATTAACTTCATCTTTTTTTACTTTAGCAAGTTTATTCATGGTCTCTTCAAACTTCTTTTTATTATTATCCATTAATTAACTCCTCATATTGGATTCTTTTACCTGATATGTTTTCAAAAAATGTGATCCTATCTTGGAGACTAAAATCTCTTGTGTTCCACCTAAAGCAAAACATATTAGCGTACATCTGAATATGCTTCTTGCTGCACCAATGATATATGCCTTTTATATTCCTCTTAAAGTGGCTAAAAACACCTTCAATATGATTTGTTGTTACGCTGCAATTAACATACTGTTTCTGATGATGATTTACAAATTTCCGGTTCTTTAAGAATTTATATACCGGGCTTTCATCTGTATGTATAGTAGCATTTTTGGATATGTGCCGGTTAAGGATAGGCTTAATATTCTCTCTGTTTGTTTTCTCAAAGTGAACAAGTTTTAAATCCCCTGCTAATTCTTGCATTCCGAGGATTGGAGCCTTATCTCCCTGGACTTTATTATATGCCTGAGTTCTTTTGTCTTTGTGTTTATTGCTTTCTTTACCGCCGACATAGGTTTCATCCACTTCAACGATGTTTTTAAGAGGTTTTTTAAATGATTCCGTCTCCATCGCATGCTTAGCCTTTGAAGCATGAACCAAACTGTTTTTTGCGTTACGCCTAAGTCTTTTGATAGTTGTAAGTTGATATGCCTTTCTTATGAGAAGTCATCAAATAAACAGCCATAAACCACTTTAAAAGAGGTATCTTGCTATCTTCAAATATAAGTTCCAACCTTGATTGAAAACTTTACACGGCAATCAGTGCATTTATGGATATTACTGTTTTTAAAGTGGGAAATCTTCTTCACTGATCCGCAATGAGGGCAGTATTCGCCGCCTTGTCAAATTATTTTTGTTAGGTAGTTTATGCATTTCTGTTCTGTGTCGAAGACTTTCAGGAAGTCTATTAGTGAATTAAAGTTGTTCATTGTTAGAATCTCCTTAGATATGTTTTATCGTCTAAGAATATGCTACCATTTTATTTTGGGTCTGTCAAGTATATAATTGCCATAAAAGCTTTGTTACAACTCTTCAAGTTCTTCCCCTTTTTTACTGAAGACAAAAGAATATAATGATGTTATAAGAGTACACCAGCAAATGTATTTTTACTATTGTCGTCAGTACTGAAAATCATGGGAAGGTTAATATGTACTATTGTCAGTTATCGTGCTTCCGGAAGGAGTAGTGATACTTTCTATATCGGCAAAAATTGTATATGTTTCAGGCAAATACAGTTCTAAATCATCTAACGATATTTTGTAAAATTCTTTCTCTCCAGGAGCAAGTGGTTTATTCGGTTTATAGAAAATACCGCTTTTGGTATTGGTATAATCCTCACCTCTTACAGTTATTTTAAAAGATATTGACGCTATGTAATATTTTGAACCGTTATCTATTTCAAAACCTATCAAATTTTTTTCGCTGTTTATCAATCTTGTATTTTGAATTTTTATATCCGACAGCTCCGGAACTGAAGTCGTGTCGTAAAATATGCCTCCTTCTTCAGTATCATCGTTGAGCATTGTATAGTCAGCAGAAAGTTTGTTGCTGGTAAAATAATTATAATTATTATATCCGTAATAAACTGCCGTTCCTGTATAATATGGCGTGTAATAGTAGTGGTGCGCATAATGATGATGGAAAGATAAATATCCAAAAGGAAAAAGTAAGAAGTTTACAGCCGAAAAGAATCTGGCAGGCCTGTAATAGTGTGAATAAGGATAATATGTTCTAGGACGGTAACGTTTCGGAGGTATGTGATGTCTGTGACGGATTAATTGGTTGTTTATACTATTGTGCTTTACAGATTTAGCGTAACTTCTGTTTGTATTATTACTTCTACTTTGCTCGAGTTTTCTATAATTATTATTGCTAAAAGAACGCTGCCTGACGGCATTGCTTTTTGTAATGACAGGATTTGCATTCACATCTTTGCGTCGTTCATATCTACGGCTATTAGGGTTATTTGCATTATTTCTTGCCGCATTACCTGACGGTCTTACGTTCTCTCTTTTTGTGACGGCAGGTTTGACATTTTTCAGCTGAGGCTTAGAGTTAACGCTTTTAAGCACAGCCGGTGCAGGAGTAACAACCGAACTTTTGCGTCGCTGAAAATCGTCACTGCTATTATTATTTATGCGAATATTAACCGGTTCGCTCTTTCTAAAACTATTATTTTTATTGTGGCCAAAGATGTTTCGAGAACTGCTTTTTTGATTTTGTGTTGACGTGTTTCTGTTAAATCCTGAATTCTGTTTTTTGTTCTGCGCAAACGCCGGCTGAAGCGATAAAAATAAACATATTACAAAAATTAAAATTTTTTTCATTTTATTTTTCTCCTTCATATAATAATATATATTTTTCTATTTTATACCATATTATAATAACATTGGCATAACAATAAATATTGCAGCATATAAAAAAGCTGCCCAATTTTAAAAAATTCCGCGCCTTTCCTGCGAAAAATTTAATTCAAGATTACTTCTCAATGTTTAAAGTGTCTCATTCCGGTGGCGACCATGGCTATTCCGTTTACGTTTGCTGCGTTTATCGACTCTTGGTCTTTTATCGAGCCACCAGGCTGTATTATTGCAGTAACACCTGCTTTTGCCGAAGTTTCAACCACGTCAGGAAATGGAAAAAAAGCGTCTGAAGCTAAAACAAGGCTATAAGCTTTTTCATTAATGGCTATTGCGGCTTCTTTCATTTTTTTAAGAGCTATCTGCAACGAATCTATTCTGCTCATTTGTCCAGCGCCTATGCCTACGGTTTGCCTTCCTCTTACCAGAATAATTGCATTCGACTTAACGTGCTTGCATACCTTCCATGCAAAATCAAGCGCATCGTTTTCTTCTTTTGTCGGTTTGCGCGTGCTCATTTCTTTCATTTCCGAAAAAATGCGATTATCGCGGTCCTGAACAAGCATGCCGTAAGACATCATTCTGTATTCTATAGTATTCTTTTCTTCCTCATAAGGTATTGCCTGTCTTAAAAGTCTTATATTTTTCTTTTGCATAAAAATATCTAAAGCGCCTTGAGAATAATCTGGAGCTATTATACATTCTACGAACAGTTTGGCGATTTCGCATGCAGTATCTTCTCCAACCGCTTTATTAAAAGCTATTATTCCACCGAAAGCACTGACGGGATCGCATGACAATGCCTTCAAATAAGCATCTTTTAAATCGGTTCCTTCAGCACAGCCACAGGGGTTGTTGTGTTTTATGATAGCACATGCAGGGTCGGAAAATTCGTGTACCAGCCTCCATGCCGTTTCCAAATCGAGATAATTATTGTATGAAAGCTCTTTTCCATGCAGTTGTTTTGCCGAAATTACGATCGGTTTGTTTTGTCCGTTTCCATTTCCGTACAAAACGGCTTCCTGATGCGGATTTTCGCCATATCTTAAGCTGGAAAGTTTATTGAGTGGGATTGAAGTGTGAGAAGGGAATTTTTCATAAGTAAGATAATTCGAAATAAGTGAATCATAATAAGCCGTATGCCTGAAAGCTTTTGCCGCAAGCGTAAGTTTGAATTCTTCGCTTACGGAATTATTTTTCAAGCTGTCTATTACTGTTTTATAATCTTCAACGCCGCAAATAACTATAACGTCTCTATAATTTTTAGCGGCCGCTCTCAAAAGTGCAACGCCGCCTATATCGATATTTTCGATTATTTCTTGAGCTATTTTTTTATCTTCAGGTTTTGGAATTTCGTTCATCATTTTTTCAAACGGATAGAGGCTTACAGCGACAATATCTATTTTATTTATGCCGAGTTTTTCAAGTTGTTCAATATGATCTTTTTTATCTCTTACCGCAAGAATTCCTCCATGTATTTTAGGGTTAAGTGTTTTTACTCTTCCGTCAAGAATTTCAGGAAAACCCGTAATTTCCGAAATCTCCGCACATTCAATTTTATTGTCTGTAAGCATTTTTGCCGTTCCCCCGCTGGAAATTATTTTCCAGCCGAGTGTTCTTAATTCTTTTGCAAAATCCGTTAATCCGGTTTTGTCATACACGCTTAAAAGAGCCGTAGCCATTGTTTTTTCTCCTTTAAATAAAATTTTTTATTATGTAAAAATATGTTTTAATTTTCATCCAAATTTACTCCTTTATACTCTCTCAGAGCTTTTGCTATATTTTCTGAAGAAAAACCTCTTCTTAAAAAAAAGGCTGCGGCTTTTCTCACTTCATTTTTATCTTTGAAGTCTAATTTTTTGAAATTTTTTCTAATTATTCCAATAATCCGTTCATGAGGCTCTTCTGCCTCTCTAAGAGTTTTCAATATATTGTCTATAATATTTTTATCTGCCAGATGTCTTTCAAGTTCGTGCCGCAAAACAAATTCGCCTTTTCCCTTGTTTTTAAGATACTGCACATAATCGGCGGCAAATTTGGCGTCGTTTAAATAGTTAAGTTTTTTAAGCCTATCGACTGCCGCCTGCGCATTGCGTGGATCGTGTCCTTTTATAATAAGCTTATCGTATAAACTTTTTGAACCGTAAGGATGTTTTCCGACAAGCAAAAGAGCGTCGGCAATGACACTGCCAGATTTGTCAAAAGATAATATTTCTTTAAATTCCACTTCAGTTAAAATTTTTCCTTCTTTTAACTCGAACTTTACTATGGCATCCGCAGAAAGCAAAAAGCTTTTTTCGTTTTCCGAAAAGATTTTAAATATATTTTTTCTTCCTTTGACTCTTTCTATTTTTTTTATCAGCATATCAATAATCTACCAATTCGTACTCTCTTGAACCTATTCCGAGCATCTGCGCATATTCAAGCTGTATGGATGGGTCTAAATCCGGATGCATTTCTTTAAAAAGGTCTTTTCCATACACTTTTTTGACCATATCGTAACTTGCCTGGTCAACAGCTACAGGGTCGTTTCCTGCTATTATTCCTATATCTTTCATCATAGGGGGATTTTTAGCCATCGAGAAACAGTCGCAGAATTTGCTTATATGATTTAAAAAGTTAATGCTGGAACTTTTTTTGCCTTTTATTACTGCTGCGGCATATTCGACGATTTTTTCCTGAACGACAAGCGTTCCTTCATTCCACTTCAATCCGAAAACATTGAAAGCACATGTTACTATGCATTGTCCGCATCCAACGCATTTGCCGGCATCCATAACTATTTTTTTCTCGATGAGCTTCAATGCATTTTGAGCACACCATTTTACACATTGTCCGCAGGCTTTGCATCTTTCGGCTCTTACTTTAGGTTTTGAACTGTGGTGCATAGCGTATTTGCCGGATTTGCTTCCGCAACCCATACCCATATTTTTCAAAGCTCCTCCAAAACCCGTAACTTCATGCCCTTTAAAATGATTTAAAAAAATAAAACTGTCAGAATAAAATATATCGCGCGCAATGCTTACGTTTTTAAAATGTTTAAAATTGACTTTAATATCTTCCTGCGCATTTCCTCTCAGCCCGTCGGCTATGATTACGGGGCAGCCGCAATTGACTATATTGAATCCATGTTTGTCAGCAATCAAAAGATGATGATAAGCATCAGAACGTTTTCCGACATAAATAGTGCTTGTGTCGGTTAAAAAAGGAAAAGCCGTTTTTTCTTTGGCTATTTTCACTATCTGAGAGACATATTTAGATTTTATGTAACCATCGTTTCCTTCTTCGCCAAAATGCATTTTTATCGCCAAATACTGTCTTGCTTTTACATGGTCAAAAACTCTGGCCTTTTTTAGAAAACTGTAAAGTTCCCCCCTTCTATCCCATGACAAAAAATAAACTTTATTTGCCATTTTTTAAGTCCCCCATTAAATTTATTTATGGTATTTTCTCAACTGTTTCATCATCAACTCAAAATCTTTAGGTATGGCGGCTTCAAAAGTTGTTTCCATATTTTGACCGGGTATTTTAAGAGTTAATGCAGCAGCATGAAGAGTCTGCCTGTCAATTAAAGGTTTTTCTTTAATTCCTTTTTTTTCTTTATAATTTCGTTTAAATGATGATAAATATAAAGGCTGGGCACTTCCATATTTGCAGTCCACCGCCAAAGGATGTCCTATACTCCAAAAATGAATTCTTATCTGATGTCGTCTTCCAGTCTGCGGCTGCGCGCATACGAGCGTATAACTTTTAAATCTTTCCAAAACTTTAAAATTTGTCATAGATTTTTTTCCAGTTTCATCTATTGAAACGTCTCTTCCTGAAATAAGTATCGGCTTGTCGATAACGCCTTCATCATCTTCCAAAACTCCCGAAAGCAAGGCTATATAATTCTTTTTAACTTCGGAAGCTTCAAACTGCATGCTCACGGCTTTGTGTGCCTGAACATTTTTAGCAAAAACAATAACTCCTGTAGTGTCTCTGTCAATTCTGTGAACAACCCATATTTTTTGACTCATCTGTTTTTTAAGTATGCCGATAAGTGTTTTGCTTTCGTCTGTATGTTTATCAGGAATAACTAAAATTCCCGATGGCTTGTTTACGACAATTATATTGTCGTCCTGATATATTGTAATCTCCGTTAGTTCTTTTTTCATTAAAATACTATCTCCCTGCCATTTTATTAAATTCTTCTTCATCTATAACGGTAACGCCCAGAGTTTTGGCTTTTTCAAGCTTTGAGCCGGCATTTTCTCCGGCAAGAACATAAGACGTTTTTTTGCTTACAGAAGATGAAGTTTTTCCACCCAGCGATTTAATAATTTCTTCAGCCTGCCCGCGCGTGTATGTCGACAACTCTCCTGTCAAAACAAAAATTTTACCTTCAAACTGCATTCCCGCAGCGGAACTTTCGGCTTCCATCATGTTTATACCCGAAGCTTTTAAAGTTTTGATTATGCATTTTACCGAAGCATTTTCAAAAAATTTCTTTATCGAATTTGCAAGAGTTTCTCCAATTTCATTTATTTTTATGAAATCATCAGTAGAGGCATCCGACAACGAATCAATGCTTTTAAATTGTTTAGCGATTATTTCTGAAGCTTTTTCTCCGACATGATGTATTCCAAGTGCAAAGAGAAGCCTGCTTAAAGGACGTTTTTTACTTTCATTGATGGCTTTAATAAGATTGTTAGCTTTTTTTTCTTTGAAAAGGTCGAGTTCGAGAAAATCATCAAAAGTCAAATGGTATATATCTGCGATAGAACGCAATTTGTTTCTTTTAAGCAGCTGGTCTATTACAGCTTCGCCGAAACCTTCTATGTCCATGGCGTTTCTGCCGGCAAAATGTATAAGATGTCTCCTGAATTGTTCTGGACATTCTGGATTGATGCATCTGTATGCGACTTCTTCTTCTTTTTCTTTGACCACCGTGCTTTTACATTTTGGACAATACCTTGGCGGTTTAAAAAAATTTTCGCTTTCTTTTTTCACAACTTTCACGATTTTAGGGATAACGTCGCCTGCTCTTTCGATTAAAACTGTATCGCCTTCATTTACACCAAGCCTTTCCACTTCCTCGAAATTATGAAGCGTGGCATGTGAAATCATGACTCCCGAAAGCTCCGTAGGCTGCAAAACTGCAGACGGAGTGATTATGCCAGTTCTTCCAACCTGTACACGTATTTTTAAAAGTTTTGTCGTAGCCTGTTTTGCAGGAAATTTATATGCTATAGCCCATCTCGGACTTTTGTTCGTATAGCCTAACTCTTTTTGAAGCTTTAAATCATTCACCTTTATGACAAGTCCGTCAATTTCATATTGAAGCGATTCTCTTTTTTTCAACATTGCGTCCATATAATCGTTTATTTCTTTTAGACTGTGGCACAGCAAAACATTGTTTTGCAGTATAAACCCGCATTTTTTACAATAATCCAAAAAATTAGAATGCTTTTTAAAATCTTTTCCAGAAACTGAACCAAAAGAATGAACAAAAAATTTTAATTTTCTAGAAGCCGTTATCTGAGGATTTTTCTGTCTTAAAGAGCCGGCGGCGGCATTTCTGGGATTTGCGAATTTTTGTCCGCCGTTATCAAGAATTTCTTTGTTTATAGTGGCAAAATTTTCTTTATCCATATAAATTTCACCGCGCAGTTCGAAAAAATCCAGAAAATTTTTCCCGTCGTTTAATTTATGAGGTATGCCTTCAACCATCTTGATATTTTCAGTTATGTCCTCTCCTGTTTCTCCATCTCCGCGCGTAGCACCTGTCGTCAAATTTCCATTTATGTAAGTAAGGCTTGCGCTTACGCCGTCCACTTTAGGTTCTACTATAAATTCAATATCGTCATTTTGTACACTTTTAAGAATTTTTTCGTACCATACAGATGTTTCCTGCACAGAATAGGTATTGTCCAAAGAAAGCATTGTTGAGGAATGTTTTACCTGTTTGAAAGAAGATGTCGGCATACCGGACACTTTCTGCGTAGGAGAATCTTTGACTGCAAACTGAGGATATGCTGCTTCAAGTTGTTCGAGATCTTTTACGAGATTATCGTATTCGGTATCGGATATTTCAGGATCGTCTTTCTCATAATAAAGTTTATTATGCCGTGTAATTTCTTGTTTTAAATAGTCAATTCGTTTTTTAACATTTTGTTCCATAAAATAAAAAAAACCTTCCAAAAAGGTTTAAAAGTGAGTTTTACTTTGTCTGCTGTCTGGCAGCTTTAAGTTTGTCAAGAATACCGTTTACAAACTTGCTTGAGTCTCTTGTAGAGTACTTCTTTGATATTTCAACGGCTTCATCTATTATTACATTAATGGGAGTTTCAGGCATATCTATAATTTCATAAGCGGCAAGCCTGATAATGTTTCGGTCAACAACGGCCATTCTGTCCAATTCCCAGTTTTTTGCATATTTAGCGATAAGGGAATCTATTTCCTCTTTTTTGCAACACACGCCTTCGAATATTTTTAACGAAAAAACCTTGTAAGCTTCGACCTGAGGAAAATATTCGTCAAAACACTGATAGATTGACTCAATGGGCATATTGCAATTGTCAATCGTGTAAAGCATTTGCAAAGAACATTCCCTTGCCTTCCTTCTGGTGCTCATATAATCCCCGTTGTTAAATTAGAACAGATAAATGCACTGATTAGGATTCTATAAAAAAACAAATGAAAACTCAATATAATTCTAAATAATTCTAAGAGTGTTATTTAACTGAAAAAGAAAGATTTAAAAAATATAAGTATGGAGTAAATGAATAAAAGATTAAATGACAGACAAGTAAAAGAATTATTAAAACTTAGCATTTCCCTTCCATTAATCTGTGCTAAACTGTGGGAAATTATAGCTTATTTATTATTTAACAAATGTTTGTATAAATCTTCCTGTTGTAAAACCATTTCGTTTATATCGAATTCTTCTGTTATTGATTCTTTTGCTTTTTGTCCCATTTTCAACAGTTCAGATTTGTTGTTTAGAAAATAATTTATTTTCTCGGCTGTAGAATCATAATCGTGAGGCTTAATTAGAAATCCGCTTTCCCCTTCTTTTATTATTTCTTTTACGCCATCAACGGCATTTGCGATAACCGGTTTTGAACAGCACATCGCTTCTATAATGGAACAAGGAAGTCCTTCCCATAATGAAGTTAAAACAAACATATCGCTGGCATACAATAATTCGGCTGTGTCATTTCTCCATCCTAAAAGAATTACTTTTTTATTAAGTCTGTATTCCGATATTAAAGCTTCAAGCTCTTTTCTTTGAGCGCCGTCTCCGACGACAAGAAATAACACGTCATTGTGAGAAGCCGACACAATATTTGCTGCTTTTATAAAATCTTTCAGGTTTTTTTGAGGTTTAAAAGGTCCTATGGTAATTATGACTTTTGAATTTTCATTTATACCAAGCGATTTTCTAAAATTTTTGTTCGGGATGTAATTTTTATAATAATTTATATCTATTCCCGCTCTTATAATCTCAAATTTGTCTTCTTTGGAAATTTTATATTTTATACCTTTTTTGATGTCCTCTTTTGTTACTACGATAAGTTTGTCGGACAATAAAGAACAGAACTTTTCAAGATAAACGTACAAGTATTTTTTGAATAAGTTCTGCGTTTCATTGAAACTGTATCCGTGAACCGTATGGACTATGGCTTTAATTCCTGCAAGTTTTGCGGCAAGCCTGCCAAGTATTCCGGCTTTTGATGAATGTGTATGAACAATGTCGGGTTTTTCCTTTTTTAGAATTCTGTAAATCTGCCATAAGGATTTCAAGTCTTTTAAAGCAGATATTTCTCTGACGAAATCGAAAAGCCGGTAAATTTTAAATTTTTCTTCGGCAAAACTGTCTAATATTCCACCTCTGCCAGTTATCAGAAATTTGTTAAACTCACTTTTGTTTATGTGTTCTGCTGTATAAAGTGCGACTTTCTGCGCACCTCCGAGTTCAAGTTTGGTAATTATGTAACCTACTTTCAGCATAATAAAATTCCTTTTCAGATTTAAACGATTGTTTTGAAATATTCTATGGTTTTTAGGAGTCCGTCCAAAATGTTTACTTTTGGATGATAACTGAGAAGCTGCTTTGCAAGGGTTAAGTCCGGTTTTCTTTTTTTGGGATCATTTTCCGGAAGATTTTTATATTCGATTACAGAACTTGTTTTAATTAGTTCCATAATCTTATTTGCAAGCCATAATATGTTGAACTCAAAATCAGTCCCAATATTTATAGGACCTTTAATATTGTTATCGCTTAATAACAGTTTTATTATTCCATTTGCTAAATCGTCAATATAACAAAAAGAACGCGTTTGCTCCCCGTTTCCATAAACCGTAATGGGTTTATTTTGCAAAGCTTGCACTATAAAATTAGAAACCACCCTGCCATCATTTTTGTCCATACGAGGACCGTAAGTGTTAAAAATACGGGCAACTTTAATTCCTACCCCGAAAATTTTCGCATAATCAAACATCAAACTTTCTGCAATGCGCTTTCCTTCATCGTAACAGCTGCGTATTCCACATGGATTCACATTTCCAAAATAAGTTTCTCCTTGAGGAGAGATATGAGGATCACCATATACTTCACTTGTTGAAGCCTGTAAAATAACGGCATTATTGCGTTTTGCGATTTCAAGCATATTCCGCACACCAAGATAACATGTATCCGAAGTAAAAATAGGATTTCTCTGATAAGCTACCGGCGAAGCTGGACATGCAAAATTCATTATGTAATCTATTTTTTCATCGGTATTGAAATAAATTATGTCTTCTTTTATAAAAGTAAAATTTTCTTTGGAACTTAAATGTGATATATTGCGTTCATAGCCGGAATATAGATTGTCAATTCCTATCACTTTGAAACCCAGCGAAAGCATTTTATCGCATAAATGAGAGCCTACAAAACCTGCGCTTCCGGTTATCAAAACAGTTTTCACTATAAACGCCCCATTGAATAATATATCATTCCCTGTTCTTTCATAGATACAGAGCTGCATAAATTTCTTCCGTCAAAAACCACATTTCCTTTCATTTTTGACTTTAAAAGACCGTTCGGTATATTTTTGAACTCATTCCATTCTGTAAAAATTATTAAAGCATCAGCTTTGTCTAAAGCATCTTCTTTTTTTTGCATAAAATATATTCTGCCTTTAAGTGCTTCTTTTGCATTATTCATTGCTACAGGGTCAAAAGCTTTTACTTCCGCACCTTTGTCGAGAAGTTTGTTTATTACATTTATTGACGGAGCTTCACGAATATCGTCGGTATTAGGTTTAAAACTCAGTCCCCAGACGGCAAAAGTAAGACCTTCAATTTTATCTTTATAATGAGATACTATTTTATTAAATAAAGTTAATTTCTGAAATTCGTTAACTTTTTCGACAGCTTCCAAAATATGCGGGACATAATTGCTGCTTTTTGCCGTTGATATTAATGCACGAATGTCTTTCGGGAAACAAGAGCCTCCGTATCCTATGCCATTATAGAAAAATTCATATCCGATTCTTTTATCGGCTCCCATGGCTTTTCTTACGCTGTCTATATTTGCATGAGTTTTTTCACAGATATTTGCTATTTCATTTATAAAAGAAATTTTTGTTGCAAGAAAACTGTTTGACGCATATTTTGTAAGTTCTGCACTTTTTACATCTATAACAATAATCGGATGGAAATTTTTTGTAAACGGTTCATAAATTCTTTGCATTATCTCGGCAGCTTTTGCACAGTCTGCACCTATAACTATTCTGTCGGGCTTCATAAAATCATTAATTGCCGACCCTTCTTTTAAAAATTCGGGGTTCGAAACAACGTCAAAATCATAATTCGAATCCCGTTTTATAAGTTCTCTTATTTTTTCAGACGTACCTACCGGAACGGTTGATTTTGTCGCTATCACTTTATAAGAATTAATGGCTTTTGCAATTGCCTCTGCCGCCATAAAAACATATTTTAAATCGGCTGAACCATCTTGAGCAGCAGGCGTTCCAACCGCTATAAAAATAACACTTGATTTTTGAACGGCAATCGTAATATCGTTTGAAAATAAAAGTTTTCCAGATTTTACATTATCGGCTATAAGTTCGCTTATTCCAGGTTCGTAAATAGGCATATGCCCGTTTTCAAGCATTCGGATTTTTGTTTCATCCATATCTACACAAATTACATTATGCCCTATATCTGCAAAACATGCTCCGCTGACCAAACCTACATAGCCCGTTCCTATTATCGCAATATCCATTTTTACCTCGCATATTATAGTACATTATATTAGTTTTAATTACATCATTTTTGCGGAAAAGTTAGTTAAGTTAAATTAAATCTATATATTCTGCCAAAGTTTTGGCATCTTTAATATTTTTTTCTATGAACGAATATTCCCATGCGCCGTAACGCCCTATTGAAAAAACACCGTTTTTGTTAAGCCAACTGTTTATTGCATTCAAGGCATTTTCCCTTTTATCGTCAAAAATAACGTAGGCGTATGGAATATCTATTATATTTTCAACCATGATTTCATCATTCTTACCGATAAAATCTATAGCTTTTAAATCCTTTATAACATCCCCGTATTTTTTAAAGACGCCGTTATGAGAGGAGAATTCAATATAAAAGCCATAGCAATTTTCGGGGGCGGACGATGCATTGACATTGGAATAAATTCCCATTCTGTAAAAAGAAAGTTTTTTGTCGGGCAGATAAACCCAATGTGTGTCATTTAATTTTTTTGGAATGCCATTTTTAGACTTAATGCCAAGATTGACACATCTTACAGAAGAACACTTAAGTTTTTGAGCTGCCGCTTTTATCCCTGTGGGAACATTTTTAATTTGTTTGATAAGCTCTGTAAGCGGCTGAGTGGATACTAAAACGCCGTAACCATATTTTTTTCCTGAAGAAGTAATAACAGTCTTATTTTTTGTGTCAATTTCAGAAGTTTTTGAATTCAGTTCGACATTTTTACATTTTTTTAATAAACCGTTTATTAAGGCCTGACAGCCGCTTTTTTTCGGATAATAAAAAGTGCTGTTATAACCATATTTTTTTCCATTTTTTGAATAAGCAGATTTAACTATGCTTTCAGCATCGGGCTTCGGTACAAAATGTCCTGTCCATTCGGCAGTCATTTTGGACAAATCATAACTCCAAAGCTTTTCATTGTAAGGTTTCATAAAATATTTTGTTATGCCTTTACCGAACATCGCTTCAGACCAATCTATGAAAGGCATTTTCGCTGAAATTTCAATCTCTTTTCTTTTTAATACACCATCAACGCATTCTTTTTTAGTTTTTTCGTCAAGATAATAAAGATTTGCCTGAAAAGGAAAAGGGACAAAAGTTTCATTTATAAAAATTGAAGAGTTTCTGACAATTTTATCAATGCCGCCGGTCATTTTTTTGACAAAAGTTTTTATTTTTTTATCTTTTATATGTATGAAATGTCCTGAGCAGTCAAAAGTAAAACCGTTTTTGTAAAAAGAACGGCAAACTCCGCCGGCCGTCTGGTTTTTTTCCAAAACTATACAAGGTTTTTTAAGAAAATATGCCGCGGATAATCCGCTGATACCCGCTCCTATTATTATGATATTTTTCATTTTATTCTACCTTTACGGAAGCAAGTTTTACTGTAATTACCCATAGACATATTAAAACTAGAAATAAAAGCATTATGGCATATGAAAGCGGCAGCTTTGTAAACAGAAACGCGCAAAATGCCAAAATTATGCATGCTGCATATGTCATAATTAAAATTTGTTTTCTTGAAAGACCCATTTTTTCAAGCCTTAAAGCATAATGGTCTTTGCTTCCCAAAAATGGAGATTTACCTTTATGCATCCTAAACAGGCTCACAAGTCCCGTTTCATAAATCGGTACGGCAAGGATCAAAAGTGGAGCAAAAAGACCTACTTCATTCATTGCAGTATAAGATGTGCCCATGGCAAGGCTTGCCAGTACAAAACCTATAAATAAACTGCCGGTGTCTCCCATAAATATTTTTTTAGATTTTGAAAAATTATAAGGTATAAAACCCAAAACAGATCCCGCAAGCGCTGCGGCGCAAAAATTTACATATATCATTTCCGTAGGAAGCGATATGAACAAAAAAGCAAAAGCAGCGATAATGGCAATACCACTTGAAAGACCGTCCATAATATCTATAATATTAAAAGCGTTTGTTATTCCCACAATCCAAAATATGCTTATTATACAGGATAAAAGATATGAAGGAAAAAAATTAATTCTTATATCAAAACCAAAAACGACAATTGCAGCTGCCAAAAACTGTACTATCAGTTTTGATTTAAAGCCGAGTCCTTTAAATTTGGCATCATCTACAAACCCCAATAGCATAACCATAACACTTCCATAAATAATTCCTCTCAGGCTTCTAAGGGTTCCATCAGGGAAACTTGTGACTGCTCTTATAATAAGGAGACTTAAAATACAGCCTAAAAATATGGCGACGCCTCCCATATAAGGAATGCTGATTGTATGCGTTTTAACCGCACTGATAGGACTATCCATAATATTGAACTTAATTGCCAAAAACCTACACAAAGGCATTACAAGCAAAGAAATAAGAAAAGCCGTACAAAAAGAAATTAAATAAAGGAGTTCAGTACTCATTTTATTTTCCAGTTTTTTTATTTAACGGCAAAAACATAGCTGACCTATAAATATGCCATTTATGCAATATATATCTTATCAATATCCACAGTGTTTCTAAGCCGTATTTTAAACTTCTCCCGAAATTTATAGAAGAAGCTTCGTCAAAATATTTTGCAGGAACTGGAATTTCGCCTATTCTGAGATCGCAGGCCGCCGCCTGTACCAAAATATGCTGGTCAAAAACAAAATCGTCTGAATCCGCATTAAAATTTATAGTTTCCAAAGCTTTTCTGGAAAAAGCCCGATAGCCTGTATGATATTCACCCAAATTAAGACCCAGAACTATGTTTTCTGTAATCGTAAGAAATCTGTTAAAGAAATATTTGTAAAAAGGCATTCCGCCTTTCAGCGCTTCCTTACGCGTTCTTATGCGGTTTGCCATCATAATATCGCATACGTCCTGACTGATAATTCCGGTGAGAAAAGGCACAAGTTTGGGGTCGTACTGGTAATCTGGATGAAGCATGACAACAATATCAGCACCCGCTTCAAGAGCTGCTTTATAGCAGGTTTTTTGATTTCCCCCATAACCTTTATTTTTTTCGTGGATGATAACTTTAAGTCCAAGATTTTTTGCCGTTTCTGCGGTAGTGTCTTTTGACAAATCATCAACCAGAATAATTTCGTCATAACTGCCTTGCGGAATATCATCTAAAGTCTGCTTTATGGTTTTTGCGGCGTTGTAAGCAGGCATAACAATGACGATTTTTTCTTTTCCCATTATATTTCCTTTTTAAGTCCCGCCAATCCACCGGACTTTTAATGAACTCATGTCCATATTTCAATAAAATTAAACCAGTCTTTTTAATGCCGCATTGTGGTGGTTAAAATTCACTATTGGACTCATTCATCCAGCTGTTGAAAGTTTTAACATATATTGTTTCATTTTTTTATTTTTTCAAAAAACCATGTTTAAAAACTTTTGGTTCTATTTTTTTTGTAAGCACTTTTAAATTTTGCGTAAACTGTCAATAAGCTCGTTATATTTTTCACTTGTTGACTTATTGTTCATTCTACCATTTCTGCTGCGTCACTGAAAGTGTTCGCGTATGTCGTAGAGTGATGCATTTACGCTGCTTTTTGGTTGTGCATGGTAATACTTCCATAACTTTTTCCTAGCAGCAAAAACAGCTTGAGCTTCGGCAGAAAATTCCAATTTCCTGCTTTCTTTAGTTTCTGGAAATAATATATTTTCTGCTGTATAATTCTGTTTACCATTGATAAAATCGGTCATAAACCGGCTGTCGAATTTGTCGCGTGAATTTACTTCTGTTTCTGTAAAAGGTATCCAATGGTTTATGCCATATTTCGATTGAATGTTATTGTTGAATAATGTATATGCAAGACAATTGGTTTGAAATTCTAAATCGGTTTTCCAGCTGTCATTGGGATATTTAATGCAGCTGTTAGTACATCGTATTTCTGTCATTTATTTCCTTCTTCAATTTTTACAAATTTGAACAAATCTACAAAAGAAATTCTTTCTTTTACTATACTGAATATTCCTAAAGTAAAAATCGTCATAAGCTGCAAAAAGTGATATATTGCTATACAGGCAAAAGCCGCATCTTTTTCTACTGATAAAGCTGAAAGCGCCGCTACACCCATAAATTCGAATGCGCCTATGTATCCTGGAGCGGTAGGAATTATGGCTCCTATACCTATTATAATAACAACAAAAATGCCGCCTAAAACCGAGATATTTATCCCGCATGAAGAAGCAGTAAGTACTAAAAATAGGCTTTCTGTAATCCATATCAGTACGGATAAGATTAAAACCGCTGAAAAAGCTTTCGGTTTTCTCAATATTATAAGCCCTCCGGCAAATTTGCCCAAAAGTTTTACTGAAATATCTTTAATTTTCTGCGGCATAGGAATTTTTGAAATTATGTCCACAGCTTTGGTTTCATTTTTTGAAATCAAAAATAGAACCAAAAGAACCGCTCCAAAAACTGCACCGGAAATGTAAAAAGACTTTTTAATAAAACCTGGAAAAGGAAGAACCGCCATAATGATAAAAAAGAACAATACAAAAATAATTACATCTATGAGCCTTTCTATCACTATAGTGCCGAAAGTGCTGCTTCTTGAGATTTGCAGCCTTTCTCCCGTAACTTTTGCTCTTATCAATTCGCCGATTCTCAGCGGTATGATATTGTTCATAAAAAACCCGAGCATCATATAAGGAAAATTTTGTAGGACAGTCGTACTTTTAACAGGTAAAAGTATAAAATAATATCTTATGCTGCGCAGCACATAAGTTAAAGCATAGAGTATTATGCCTGGCAGCAAAATATAATAATTTGCATTTTTGATAAGCTCAAATGATTCGTTAAAATTTACCTGTCTAAGTGTCAAAAAAATCAAAACTGCACTGAACAAACAGCCAATCAATATTTTCAAAAAGTGTTTTTTAAACATTTTTCCTCTTAGTTGTTAGATACAATTTTATTAAATAATACTGAAACTATTAGAAAATCAGCATATTTTTGATTTGTAGTAAATTTGCAAGAAATTAAAAGTTCTGCCTGTTGTTCATAGGTCAGAAAAGGTTTGTTATATTGCATTAATTTTATCCTTTAAAAAAAGCCCGATAAAGTGTGCTTGCCTAAAAGGCAGAGGCATATCGGACGACGTAGATTAATAATTTAACATAAAAAAACTTTGATGTCAAATAATGCTCATTTCGAAATAAAAATATACGAATTTAGCAGCATTTTTATCAAAATTACCGTTAATACACAAGTTCATAGGATTCCATGAACTGTTTGTCAAACGGATCCATTTCTAAAGCTTTTATTATATTGTCTGAAGCAAGTCTCTTTTCGCCTTTTTGTTTATAGAGCCATGCCAAATCATAATAGTATTTTCCTTCCCATTTGTTGAGAGATAAAGCAAATTTTTTATATTCTATTGCTTTATCGAGATTAAGCAAAGTATTCTCTTTTTGGCTTATGGCAAAATAAGCGTCTGAAAGTTTGCTTGCATAAGCAGGATTTAACGCATCTTTTTCCAGCGCTTTAAGATATTGGCCGCACGCGGCAGTATATTTATTTACTGTAAAAAGCATTATACCTTTTTTATAATCGCTAAGCGCTAGAAAAGGTACTGCCAATATGTAGAGAAACGGGATAATAAGCAAAATCGCAATATAAGTATTAATTTTTATTTTTCTGGTTTTTATCTCTGACGTTTCTAAAGGAAAAGATAAAAGTATAAAAAATACAAGCATATTGGTGGATATGAATGCCGTTGATTCAAACATGTTATATGCAATGAAAAATATTACGGCAAGCATAACAGGCAGATGCGTTACTCTATTTTCTATATTTTTTATTTTTTTTGCAGCAAGGATGAAAAATACTGCCAAAATGGCTGCAAACAAAACAAGACCTGGTATTCCGGTTTCAGCAATGAGCTGCAAAAATAAATTTTCCGTCTGTGAAACGTCTGCGCTGGCAATTTTGGCATAACTTCCGGAAACGACAGAATAATTACAAAAGCCCGTGCCCATAAGTAAGTTGTCTTTTACAACTGAAACAGCTGTCTGCCATGATATTATTTTTGGTGCAAAATAACCGCTTTTAAACGCCTGATAAAACGCTGCCGCTGATACAGCCAAAAAAGGTAAAACAAGCAAATGCGTTTTTATTTTTATTTTAGACCTCATAAAAAATAAAAAAATGCCGCAAGCAAGAAAAGCCAGCCCTATAGCATAAAAAGATTTTGTCAAAATAACTGCGGTTAAAATAATAAAAGAAGTATAAATATAAATTTTTCTTTCGTTCTGCCAAAAAACGAAAGAAAGACAAAGAGCCAAAATAAGAAAACCGGCTGTAGCATGCGTGCTTTTTGACAAAGCGCCGGCAGATTCCATATAGCCCGCAAAAGTTACATTGGAAGCAAAAAGAAATATTGTAAGCCATAGACCTATAAAAACCGGAATCAGCAAAATGCTTCTTTTGTCATAAGGTTTTAAAAATCCCGTCAAAAGATATGCACAGGAACAATACGAAAGCAGCATTATGCCGTTTCTGGCATTATACTGAAAATCCGCACTATAATATGAAAATACCGCATACAAAACAAAAAAGAGCAGCGGCAAAACATAATTTTTATATTTTAAAATATTATTGTTGATAGTGAAAAAAAATGTTATTCCCAAAAGAAAAAGAAGAGCAGATTGTATTCCGACGGCGTCCGAAAACTTTGCAAAAACAGATGTGATTAAAGAAACTCCAAAGATGAGAATCAGATAATTAAACTTATCGGTTGAGGTGTTCAAATTCTATGTCCCGAAAAACTTATTTATAAAGTCAAGCTCTAAAACAAAAAAAGAGTTAAGCAAAAAAGAAGGTGCGGGTATAAGCAAAGTTATGTATGAAGCAACCGCTAAAAATGGGCCAAAAGGCATATATCCTTTCCTTTCGACTCTTTTAGTTAATATTAGAAATAAACCTAAAATGCTTCCTAAAAACGAAGCTATAAAAATCGCAAAAAGAGCTCTCTGCCAGCCTACTATTGCCCCTATTCCGGCCATAAGTTTTATGTCACCTCCACCCATAGCTTCTTTCTTAAAAAAGAATTGTCCAAGCAATCCTATCAAAAACAAAGAACCGCCTCCGGCAATAAAGCCGATGAAAGCGTTTAAGAATTTCTGCATAAAATGTTCACCCAAAGATACGTTAAAAAACGAAAGCAAAAACCCCGCAACTGTAAGCATAAGTGGAAAAATATCTGGAATTATCTGATAATAATAATCTATGCCAGAAATAACTACAAGGCAGAAAGTCATAAAACAAAAAAGAAAGAAAGCAGGGGTCAATCCATAAAAATGATACAGCAAGACAAACAACAATCCTGTCAGCAGTTCTATTATCGGATATGTAATTGATATCTTTTCTTTACAATAACGGCATTTGCCATGCAAAATTATATAACTCATAATAGGTATATTGTCGTACCATTTGATTTGTTTTTTGCATACTGTACAAGAAGAACGCGGTTTTACTATAGATAAATTCAGAGGCATTCTGTATATACACACATTGGCAAAACTGCCTAGTACCAGACCAGTAAGAAAGAAAAATATGTAAAAAATAATATTAAAATCGGAAAAAAGAATATCCATATAATTATAACTCGCTCCAAATATTTCCTTTTGAATCCTGATGGATACAGTTTACCCATATCTGCCCTTTGACTCTGCCGCTGCCGTCATCGCCGTCATCAGCTTTATACGCCCATCCACATAAATCTCTATTTTTTTCAAAATCAGAGGTATAAATTTTGTTCGATTTTTTATGATAAGGCGGACATGCAGCATAAGGTATTTCCTGTATATATTTTTCATTTTCAGTAAGCTCTTTTACAATATCGGCGCTTGGATAATTTCCTTCGTGGTCGCCGTAATACATCGCTATCGCTCCCCTTAATGCGCCGAGAGCACTTTTCGTGGCGCTTTCTTCAGATTTTTGTAAAACGTCTACGAACTTCGGGACAGCTATAATGGAAATAATTACAATGACGGCTATGGCTATTACTATTTCGATTTCACTAAATCCATCTTTGCCGCGCATATTTTATCCTTTTTTTACCTTCCATCCATGGCTATAAGCCTTTCGAGTTCAATTTTGTTTGTGGTATATTCAAATGCTGTTTCTCTCGATATTCTTTTCTTAATAACATTTTCGGCTATCGATTGATTCATGGTCTGCATGCCGTATTTGGCGCCTATCTGAAGCTGGGAATAAATCTGTTCAGTTTTCATTTCCCTTATGATATTTCTCATTGCTGCATTCATCATCATTATTTCGGTAGACAAAACCATTCCTTTTCCTGATATGTGAGGCATAAGCTGCTGGCATAAAATCGCCTGCAAAGTTAAAGAAAGCTGGGCTCTTATCTGTCCCTGCTGATAAGCTGGAAAAACATCTACCATTCTGTTAATTGAAGAAGCTGTATCCATGGTATGAAGAGTGGCAAAAACCAGATGCCCTGTTTCAGCTATGGTAGCAGCAGCGGAAATAGTTTCCAAATCTCTCATTTCGCCTATAAGAATTATGTCAGGATCTTCTCTTAGCACATATTTTAACGCCGAAGCAAACGAAGTCGTGTCGGAGCCGACTTCTCTTTGGTTAACTATACATTTTTTGTGATTGTGAATATATTCTATGGGATCCTCAATTGTAACTATATGCCCACAACGGTTTTGGTTTATGTAATTTATCATCGAAGCAAGTGTTGTAGATTTGCCTGACCCCGTAGCGCCGGTAACAAGAACAAGCCCTTTAGGATAATTTACAATATCATATACAACCCTAGGAAGGTTTAATTCTTCAAACGTCCATATTTTTGTAGGGATGAGCCTTAAAGCCGCCGAAATCGAACCTCTTTGTTTAAACACATTCATTCTGATTCTTCCCAAACCTCTTATGCCAAAAGACATATCGAGTTCGCAGGATTTTTCAAAACGCCGCATCTGTTCGTTACTTAAAACACCGTATATGAGCTCTTTACAGGATTCGTGATCTAAGATTACTGCTCCCGCAGGCTTCATTTTCGTATCACATCTGTACATCGGAGGCGCTCCGACCGTTATATGCAAATCCGAAGCTTTTAATTTTCCCATTTCTTCAATAAGCATATATAAATCATACATAAATCACCTCTTTTGCCCGAGCAGTTTTTCTTCTACACATTCTGGAACAAAATCTTTTGTATTTCCGCCTAAAGCCGCAATTTCTTTAACCATGCTAGAAGAAAGAAAAGTATTGGTTTGATCTGGCATTAAAAAGACGGTTTCTATATTTTTGTTCAAGTTTCTGTTCATTAAAGCCATCTGAAATTCATATTCAAAATCTGATAAAGCTCTCAGACCTCTTATCAATATGAAAATATTTATCTTTTCAAGATAATTTGCCAAAAGCCCCGAAAAAGAGGTAACTTCAACATTTGCCAAATTTTTGGAAGCTTCTTTTAATAATTCAACACGTTCTTCCAAAGAAAACATATGCTTTTTATTGGCATTTTCAGTAACTGCAACAATAATTTTTGGAAACAATTTAGATGCTCTTGTTATTATATCCAAGTGCCCGTTTGTAGGAGGATCAAAACTGCCGGGATAAACGGCTGAAAGTTCTTTATACATAGGCAAGTTTATATCAAATTTCAATGAAATAATCAACCGACGCCAATCAGTTTCACTTTATCAGAAAAACGTTGATTTATAAGCATTTTCAGAATAGAATGTTCTTTTTTTATTAATTGAGAGTCTTGATCTATAAGTTTTACAGCAGAATCTTTTGCAAAGTCGACAATATCGGCGTCTTTAATCAAATCGCCAGCTTTAAATTCTGGAAAACCGTGCTGTACGGTTCCTATCAGTTCTCCCGGTCCGCGCATGCGCAAATCTTCTTCGGCAATTTTAAATCCATTATTTGTTTCTGTCATTATTTTAAGTCTTTTTGCCGCAGCTTTGCTTTTCAAATTTCCTACTAAAAAACAATAAGATTGTTTTTTTCCCCTTCCGATTCTTCCGCGCAGCTGATGCAATGCGGAAAGTCCGAACCTGTCGGCATGCTGTATTATCATGACCGAAGCGTTAGGCACGTCGATTCCTACTTCAATAACCGTAGTTGAAACCAAAATATCAAAATTTTTATTTTTAAACTTTTCCATTATTTCGTTTTTTTCCGAAGGTTTCATTTTTCCGTGCAGAAGTCCAACTCTATAATTTTTAAAATAGCTTTGTGAAAGTTTCTCGGTTTCTGAGATTGCAGATTTAAGGGCAATTTTATCGGATTCATCTATAAGCGGATAAACTATATATGCCTGTCCGCCATTTTGCAATTCGGAAATAGTTTTATAATAAGCTTCGCTTTCGCTTGTAAAACGCGTTTTTATGGGAATTCTACCCGGAGGCAGCTCATCGATTACTGTCATATCCATTTCACCGTAAACCGTCATGGCTAAAGCGCGTGGAATGGGAGTGGCCGTCATCATAAGAGTATCAGGATTGTCAGTTTTGTCTAATGCCGAATGTTTTTGCATAACGCCAAACCTATGTTGTTCGTCGACAACTATCAAAGCAAGATTTTTGAATTTTATCCTCTCTTCCATAAGAGCATGTGTACCTATAATTATAAGCGCCGAGCCCTTCTCGGAGGCGGAAAGTATTTTTTCCCTTTCGGTTTTCTTCTTCATAGTAGATGATGTCACCAGAACTATGTTTATATCCAATCCTGCAAGCATGTTTGAAATCGTAAGAAAATGCTGTTCGGCAAGAATTTCCGTAGGCGCGGCAATCATAGATTGAAACCCGTTTTCGCATGTAAGCAAAACGGCACTCAGAGCGACAACCGTTTTTCCAGAACCGACATCGCCCATAAGTATTCTGTTCATAGGCAGAGCGCTTTGCATATCCGCAAAAATATCATTTATGGCTTTTTTCTGAGATTTGGTAAATTCAAATTTTAGGTTTTGGCGGAAAGCTGTAAGAAAAGTTTTTTTTATCTCATAGCGGCGGTTTTTCGATTTGTTTTTTATTCTGTTTTTGGAAATTGCAAGCGCACTTTCCAAAACGAAAAATTCCTGAACTGCAAAAGCTCTTCTTGCATTTTCTGCATCATCCAAAGTCTGCGGATAATGTATTCGTCTTATCGCTTCATAAGAGCTTATTTTAGGAATATTTTTAATCTCCGGTATTATCGCAGAAATGTCGGGATATAAATTTACGGCGGTATCCAAAGCGTTTTTTACGGCTTCCCTTATCACTTTCTGATTTAATCCTTCTGTTGCAGGATAAACCGGGATTATTTTATTAAAAAAAAGTGGAACTTCCGTTTCGAAATTTCTGATTTCATAATCGTTAACCGATATGTATCTTGCTCCTGCTTCAATTTTTGTGTCCCCAAAAATATATGCCGTTTTTCCCGGCTCAAAAGCTTTTCTTATTGAAGCGAATACATCTATTTTGGAATATGGATTTTTTTTGCGAAAGAATCTGATGTAAGCCATGCCTGTATTGTCAAAAATTTCAATATCCAAAAGAAAAAGACCTGCTGAAAGTTTTCTTTCATGAGATATCCCTACTCTGCCGCATATACAGCATTGCTTATCCTTATAAGCGTCTGATACGGAAACAATATGGGTCCTGTCTTGATACTGGCTGGGGAAAAAAGTCAACAAATCGCTGACATTTTTTATGCCTAATCTTAGCAGAGACTGTGCCCTTTTCGGTCCTATTCCTTTTATATACTGTACTTCGCTGTCAAGCCGTATCATTTAAAATTCCTTCAAAATATTGCTGATTTTCAAAAAATAATTTAATGGCATTTTTTTAATTTTTGCTCTCCTTGACGGGAATTTCCAAAACATAATAAGCTTTCCCGCAAAATGCCGCACGCCAAGGCTTCAAATTTTTAACTTCTTTTATTATGTTTTTGTTTCTGTCCATAAATATCACGTCAATATTAAAACACATAAAACAAGTGTGTATTGCTCTACATTTTTTAAACAAAATCGCATAATCCGCCGATTTTTTAAACATAAATCCCAAAAGCTTGTCTTTAAATGTTCTAGCTTCCTTGATTTTCAAAGAATCTTCTTTCACTGCCAAAAGCCCCCAAATATTTTGTATAATTTCTTCATTATGAAAAAAAATATTATAGCGTTAAATTTTTCTTTCTTTTTAATTCTTGCAGGAGCGTTTTATCTCCTTACCTACCAGCTGGTAAAATATAAAACTGAAGATTTGGAAAATCTTACGATTGAAAAAGCGCGCTCGGCCGTAAGGGTTTCAGTTGCATCAATAAACAGAGCGATACAAAACTCCGACGATATATCACTTCTTACTAATATCGAATCCATTTCAAAACTTGAAAATGTCACATCTGCGTTTATCTTAGACAGAAATAATGCCGTAATTATACATAATAATACAAATGAATGGAATTCCATGAGAAAAGGTGACATCTATGACAGGTCGGTAAGCTATGACGGAGAACTTCTCCAGCTTTCCTATGACAATGACCACATTCTTTTTTCTTCACCTCTTACCAATGATTATACTTTATGTTGTATATTTTCCATGCAAAAAGCGAATGAAAATGCAAAATACTGGACAATAAAATACTTCACGGTAGCTGCGATAACTGCCGTAATACTGATTTTTATTCTTTATTTCCTTTCAAAGTTATTTGTCATCGCACCTTTTAATAGAACGAAAAAGAAAATAGAACAGGTCGTTGTAGAAACATATAAAGATGGAAAGTATGATGAAATTGCCGACATGTTTGCTACGGAAAATGAAAAGTCACTGCAAAAGATTAAATCATTGCAAGATGATAAGAAAAAACTGACTAAAATTATCGAATATTATTTGAGGGCGAATTCTCAAAATTATCAAATGTTCATAATATTGGATTCTTCAAATAATATTATATATGCTTATGACAAAATGAAAAAGTTTTTAAAAGAAGATTTTACGCAAGACAGTAATATACTTGAAGCTTCTGCAAACGCTGAAATCCTGCAGCTGATTTCCAAATCCTCACTAACTCCGGAAACCGAAATAACTGAAATAATCGATGAAAATGCAGTAACATCTTTATCACTAGGAGAAAAAGAAAATATATTTGCCACTATACTGAGCGCATTAAAGACGGAAACTTAGTAATGAATGGCAAACACTGTCCGTTTTGCAAATAAAATTAAAATTTCATATAATGCATAAATTAGTTTATAATCGGAGGATTAAAAAATGTCTTACAAATGTGTAGTATGCGGAAAAGGTTCAACTTCAGGAAACACTGTCAGCCATTCAAATAAAGCTTCAAAAAGGCTTTTCAGACCCAATCTTCAGAGCTTGAACATAGTTCTCGATGGAAAAAAGACCCGCGAATATGTATGCACTTCGTGTATAAAATCCAACAAAGTAAAAAAAGCTATATAGATACCGCTTCAAAACAGCCATAATCACCGATGTGGACGGTGGTTATGGATGCAGTAAAAAATGACTATCCACACAGCTTACTGTGAGGATGGTCATTATCATCCGTTAGGACTTTTTTTGTGTTCACGTAAATATTTTCTTATTCTGGAACGGGCTTGAGCAGTTATAGCGAATTCCAGCCAATTTTTGCTGGGTTTGATGTTTTTCCTTACCAAAATTTCACATATGTCACCTGTTTTAAGTTTAGTGTCTATCGGAACCATCTTATTATTTACTTTTGCGCCCATACATGTATCACCTATATCGGAATGAACAGTGTATGCAAAATCTAAAGCTGTGGCTCCATAAGGAAGTTTTATGACTTTTCTTTTCGGTGTAAAAACAAAAATCTGTTCGAAATCACATTCGGTTTTCAGAGTAGTTAAAAACTCTTTTGAATCCGTAGTTTCCCTCTGCCACTCCAAAAATTTTTTGAGCCAGTCAAGCCGGTCTTCAGTAAGCGCATATTTATTGTCTTCTTTAACATTTTTTCCACTGCTTTCGACTCTTTTTTTATATCTCCAATGTGCTGCAATTCCGTATTCGGCCCGCTGATGCATTTCTTCGGTTCTTACTTGTGTTTCGATTATAACTCCTTTATCTGAAATTATCGTCATATGAAGAGATTGGTACATATTCGATTTTGGGAGATTTATATAATCAGTAAACGAACCATCCACAAGTTTGAAACTCGAATTTATTATGCTCAAAATCGCATAACAATTTTCTACGGTATTAGTAATAATCCGTAGTCCAAACAAATCTTCAATCGCGGAAAAAGGTTTATTCTGTCTTTCCATCTTTCTATATATCCCATAAAGGTTTTTCGGTCTTGCAGAAATTCTGAAAGGAAATTTTGTGCCTGCAAGATTTTCTTTAAGCTGGTCTTCCACTTCTTTTAAATTGTCAGTATTGCTTTCAGCGCGTTTTTGCCATTGGGTTTTTATCATATTATATTCGAGAGGATTTAAAACTTCAAAGGCCAGATCTTCGAGTTCGCTTTTCCATTTATATATCCCCAACCTGTGTGCAAAGGGCGCGTAAAGCGTAATAGATTCCTGCGATATATTTTTTTGTTTGTCCAGATGAAGATATTTAATTGTGCGCATATTATGAAGCCTGTCGGCAAGTTTTATGATTATCACGCGTATGTCTTTAACTACCGCTAAAAGCATTTTTCTCCAGTTTTCTGCTTGTTCTGTTATATTGTCTTGAAACTGGTATTTATTGAGTTTTGTTACGCCCTTTACCAGAGAAACAACCTCTTCGCCGAACTCTTTTACAAGTTCATACTCAGTGACAAGCGTGTCTTCAAGAATGTCATGAAGCAATGCCGCGGTTACAGTTGCATGATCGATTTTCAATTCGGCAAGATTTTTTGCTACGGAAACACAGTGTATAAGATATGGATCGCCCGAAGCTCTTATTTGGTATGAATGTGCATAAGAAGCGTATTCGTAAGCTTTTTCAACGGCAGCCAGATCTTCTTTAGGAAGATAAGTTAATGTTTGCATTAAGCCGGCTTTTAATTCTCCGATTAAAGTTTCCATTATTGTACCAATGCGCTAAACGACAACAGGTATTTGCTGAAATTTTCATCATTTATTTTATATTGCTGCGACGCAGCGGAAAGTTCATAATTTTTTATTCTGATACCTAATCCGTATGTATACTTAAATTTTTCTGTATTAAAATCATCGTCGCTTACAAGTCCTAACCTTATGCATACGGATCTGTTTATGTACTGTTCCACGCCAAATCTCACAAAATTTTCCTGCAAATTTCCGAAACGGTAAAATCTTTTTTCATAATCAGTTACAAACAAAAATCCTTTAAGATGATAGCCCGTACCTGCTCTTACCGTAATCGGAAGCTGTTCCGTATTATAATCGTTCCAAAACATAAAGCCCGCAAGATTTTTAACATCTAAACCAAAAAATACATTGTTTCCTGTGGGAATTGCAAAAGACAAATCCAAACCGAAACCGTTCCCAGAAGCTATATTAGAATAAGCTTGATTTCCAAAAATTGTAGATTCTCCTATTTTCCCATAAAGATATGTCATATTTATTCCTACGCAATATCCCCTTTCACTTTTTTGTCCCATAGCAAGAGAAAGAGAATTTATGTATATCTCAGTTGTACTTCTTATTAGACCCGGCTGATTTTCCGATATTGAATTATCTGAAAGAGCCTGCCATACCAAAGCCGCCGTGTTTTGAACGAGTATAAAAGAAGTCAGTCCCTGTCCAGAAGGATCGGCGGCGGCAATAGTGTTTGGAACTGCATCGCTTTGGCGTATAATAACTGCGCTGATTTCAGCCCTTGTACCCTGTGAATATCCATACATCGCGGAGTTATAATAATAAGCGTCGTTAAATCCAATAATGCCGGTTCCTGCTTCGCCCATAGCCATCGATCTGGCGCTTGGAGCAGCTCCGTCATAACTGTTAGGCTGAGTAGGTGCCCTGCGCGCAAAAGAATTCTGCGTGAAACCTGCCATTGTTAACACTAATAACAAAATTTTAATTTTTTTCATAGCACCTGCAATTCATTTAATTTTTTGTATATTCCATTTTCCAAACGTATTAACTCTTCATGCGTTCCACTTTCTACTGCACGTCCATTATCCATAACGATAATATTTCCAGCATTTCTCACCGTAGCAAGCCTGTGCGCGATTAAAATAACCGTTCTGTTTCTCATAAGTTTGTCAACGGCTTGCTGCACAAGTTTTTCGGACTGTGAATCTAAAGCGCTTGTAGCTTCGTCAAATATAAGTATAGGCGGATTTTTAAGCATTGTTCTGGCTATAGAAATTCTTTGTTTTTCCCCGCCAGAAAGTTTTGCACCTCTTTCTCCGACAAGAGTATCATATCCATCAGGCAGAATGGAAATAAAATCATGAGCATTAGCGCTTTTAGCCGCTTCAATTATATCTTCATCCGAAGCGTCAAAATCTCCGTATGCGATATTATATTTAACTGTATTGTCAAAAAGAAATACGTCTTGAGAAACTATTCCGATATGCTCTCTTAAGGATTTAAGAGAAACTTCTTTTATATCTTGCCCATCAATTAAAATCGAGCCGGACAAAGGTTCATAAAATCTCAGCAGAAGGCTGGCAATAGTTGTTTTACCCGAACCGGAATGTCCTACAAAAGCAACCGATTGCCCACATTTAATCGTAACATTAAAATCCCTCAAAATGTTTTTATCTGTAGTATAGCCGAAAGTTACGTTTCTGTAAACGATGGACTTTTCAAAAGGTTTTAAAATTTTTGCATTCCTGCTATCTTTTATTGACGGTTCTTCATCAAGCACTTTGAATATTCTTTCGGCCGAAGCAAGTCCTGCCTGTATTTGAGAGTTTACATGAGAAAAATTTTTTATCGGCTCGTACATTTGTCCGACCGCTGCTATGAAAGCAAAAAAAGCTCCGGCGGTCCATACACCGTTAAGAACATCAACGCCTCCGAAAAACAAAACTACGGCTACCGCCGCGGCGCCTATCAAATTCATTATCGGGCTTGAACGTGCATCAACTCTTATAACTCTTAATACAAAATCATAGAACTTATCGTTTTCTTCTTTGAATTTTTTCTCTTCATGCTTTTCCGTATTATAAGCTTTTATCAGCGAAAAACCAAGCAGCATTTGCATAAGAGAAGAATAAATCTCAGCCATCTGTTTTTGTCCCTGTCTTGAAGCTTTTCTTATTTTTTTTGCAAATATTATCAAAGGAACGGCGGCAATCGGAAAACCTATAAAAACTATTAAAGAAAATTTCCAGTTCAGATAAAATGCTGCTATTAACATGCCTAAAAATGTCAGAATGTCTTTAATGAGACTTGCCGGAACTCTGACAATGGCCGTCTGTAAAGCATTTAAATCATTTGTTACCCTTGACATTATCTTTGCGGAAGAGTTATGCGTGTAAAAATCATGAGACAAGAATATGAGCTTTTCATAAAGCTCCATGCGCAAATCTCTTATGACATTCTGGCCTATATAATTGAGTAAATAACTTCTTCCATAATCGGCCAGACCTTTCAACGTAAAAATCAGTGGTACAGAAATTGCGGCAAAAGCCAGCATGAGATAATCTTTATCTATAAATATTCCGTCAATAGCTTTTTTAAGCACTGCCAGAAGAGACGTGGCAAGTCCCGCAAAAGCGCTCATAAAAACAACGGCGATAAGAAACCTTGCCATATAAGGCTTCAAATATTTAAATAATCGTTTAGACCCGAAATTTTTATTTTTGCTCATAATTTCTGCATTTTGTTAAGTTTTTTATATATTCCATTTTCAATTTTTATGAGTTCTTCATGCGTTCCGCTTCCTGCGATGTGCCCTTTATCCATAACTATTATCTTGTCGGCATTTTTTATGGTAGCGAGCCTATGCGCAATCAGAATTACCGTTCTGTTTTCCATAAGATTTTCTATGGCTTGACGAACAAGCTGTTCCGATTCCGAATCCAAAGCGCTGGTCGCTTCGTCAAGCAAAAGTATAGGTGGATTTTTAAGTATTGCTCTGGCTATTGAAATCCTTTGTTTTTCCCCGCCGGAAATTTTCATTCCTCTTTCTCCAACAAGAGTGTCGTATCCCCTCGGAAGTTTTGAAATAAAGTCATGAGCATTTGCATTTTTTGCCGCTTTTACTATATCTTCCATAGAAGCGTCAAAATGTCCATAAGCGATATTATATTTTATGGTATCGTCAAAAAGCATTACGTCCTGACTTACTATACCTATCTGTTTCCTCAGCGATTGCAGCGCGGCATTTTTAATATCAATGCCAT
Source organism: Candidatus Endomicrobium procryptotermitis (assembly GCA_031279415.1). NCBI lineage: Bacteria > Pseudomonadati > Elusimicrobiota > Endomicrobiia > Endomicrobiales > Endomicrobiaceae > Endomicrobium > Candidatus Endomicrobium procryptotermitis. Next base: position 61,551 of record JAITIP010000038.1, read on the forward strand.
CTATAAAAATTGTTCCACCGCATGGGTCGTAAAATCTCATGAGAAGATTTGCTATTGTAGTTTTTCCAGAACCAGAATATCCAACAAAGGCGACAGTTTGACCATTCTTAATTTCAATATTAAATTTTTTAAGAACGAGTTTATCCGGAATATATCCAAAATCCACGTCTTTATAAATTATGGATCTCTTAAACGGCGGAACAACGACTGCATTTTCCGTATCTTTTATTGAAGGCTTCTTATCAAGAATTTCAAATACTCTTTCGGCTCCGGCAAGTCCGCTTTGCAGCTGATTATTGACGATGGAAAAACTTCTGACTGGCTTATACATTTTTGTGACTGCGTAGAAAAAAACCAGAAAATCGCCCGGTGTCCACACTCCATTGATTACGTCCCTTCCCCCAAAAAATAAAATTAATCCGGCTGCAAAAGCGCCTATAACTTCTATCATAGGAGCAAGCCGCGCATCAATTCTTATCATATTTAAAGCTATATCATAGAACCTTTTATTGTCTTCTTTGAATTTTTGTATTTCATATCTTTCGCTGCAGAAAGCTCTTATTGCCGAAAAACCGCTAAGCATTTGTGAAAGAGAAGAATAAATCTCAGCCATTTGAGACTGTCCTTCCGACGCGGCTTTTTTCATTCTTCTTGAAAGCACAATAAGAGGAAAGGATATAATGGGAAGAATCAGTAGAACTACAGCGGCAAATCTCCAGTTTAAATAAAAAATATATATTCCAACTCCTATAAAAATAAGAAATTCTCTGGTAACAGTCGCAGGAACTTTGACTATAGCATTTTGTACCAAGCCCAAATCGTTTGTAATGCGCGACATTATTTTGGCTGAAGAGTTTTCCACATAAAAACTATGCGATAAAGATATAAGCTTGCCGTGAAGTTCCTTTCTCATATCCCTTATGACGTTCTCTCCAATATAGTTGAGCAGATAACTTCTTCCGTAATCTGAAATTCCCAAAACCACATAAACCGCCGGAAAAATCAGCGCCGCTCTTAAAAGCATTTCTGCGCTGTCGTTTCTCAAAAATATTTTATTTATGAAATTATTTAAAACGGTAAGAACATAAATATCCATTACGGCATATACTATCATAAATAATATGGCGGCAATAAAGCGCGGTATGTAAGGTTTTAAGTATTTCCATAATCTTTTTATTTCGATTTTCTTTTTCATCAAAACTCTCTAATCATTTAAAATTATCTCTGCGGCTCTTTTGCTTACTCCTGGCTTTCCAAGCATTTTTCTGATTTCTAAAAGTTCATTTGATTTTGAAAGATAATTTTCAGGCTTAAGCTGATGTATAACCTCAGAAGCTATTTTATCAGGTTTTGCGTCAAATTGTATAAACTCGGGTACAATCTGCCTGTTGGCAAGTATATTTGCCAAAGTTATGTATTTTACCGTTGCAATCATGCGTATGAGGAAATAATTGAAATACGAAAGTTTATACATCACTGCCATAGGTATTCCCGAAAGAGCATTTTCAAGGCTTACTGTCCCGGAAGGACATATCGCAAAATTTATCCGCTTTCTCTTTTCAAAATCATTGTCTATTTCAAGTTTTATATAGTCTGGCAGAGAACTTTTAATATTTTTATTTATGTTAAACAAAATAAATTCCGCGCCGATTCCTTTTCTAAGTATTTCTGCTGTCTCAAGTATTATCGGCATATGTCTTTGTATAACACTTTTTCTGCTTCCGGGAAACAAGCCTATGATAGGTGGTTTCGATATGTCAAAATTTGTTTTTTGTGGTACCATATCTATAAGAGGATTGCCTACAAAAACCGAATCAACACCTGCATCTTTATAAAGTTTTTCTTCAAAAGGCAGTATTACAAGCATTTTTTTTACAACAGCCGCAAGTTTTTTTATTCTTCCACTTCTGGATGCCCACACCTGGGGACTTATATAATAATAAACAGGTATATTAAATTTTTTAGCGGCTTTTGCAGCATGAATGTGAAACCCGTAATAATCAGTTAAAATGACTTTATCCGGCTTTTCCCGAAGAAAATATTGCTCGATTTTTTCAAGTGTTTTCTTTAGAAAAAAAATTTGTTTTACAGGAAAAAAACCGAAAGCGTTTATGTTTACTATATCTTCAATAAAATTGTCTGAAACGGATTTTAAATTGTCTCCTCCAACAGCAGTTATAAAACAGGAAGGATTAAGACCTTTTATTTCGCGCACAAGATTAGACGCATGAATTTCGCCGGACAAATCTCCCGCTGATATAAAAATTTTATAACTCATCAAATCTCCAAAATTTAATTTGCGGCAGAATTAAAACGCACAAGTTTTTTCCAATCTATACTGCCTTTATCATCACAGTATTCATTTGCAAATTCTTTAGTAAACTTGTTAATAACTTGGGAATATGCCTTTATAAAATCATCATTTCTTTCTTTTGCCTTACTTCCGAGCGGTTCTATAATATTTATATACAATTCACTATTACCAGATATAAACTCCCAAAACTTTTGACCGCAATACTTAAAATACACGACTTTATCCGAAACGTTATTTTTTCCATAACAACAGCCGTTGACGGCAATGATATTCATTTTTGAATTGCTTGTTCTCAAAGTCTTTTTTGCCGTATTAAAATCAGACGTCATTTTCTTTACTTGCGAACTATTTCCCCAATTCGGTCCAGATTTAATTGCGACTATGTATTTTATATTTTTATCGTCAAACTCTAAATCAATTCCCTGAATTCCTGATTTTTTGCCATTATAAACTTTTGAATTGATAAAAATTGCCAGTCCTTCAAGCCAACTGCCAAAGATTGTTTCTTCGTTTGAAGAGATATGTGCGTCAAGAATGCTTTTAACAATTTGCTCTGCCGTGAGAACATTTTTTGCCTTGAACAGATATGGATTTTTCCTTTTTAAAACTTGAGACAATTGAAGTCCGTCCAAACTTTTTATTCTTTTGTGATGAAACGTTTTTATCTCTTTTTCTACATATTTTACTACGTCTTCCATATTTAATTTTTTCATAACTCCTCTGTTGTTCAAATAAATAATGACTGCTTGGAATCAATCGCTCTTTTACCATATTATAATATTGTGGAACTATATCTATCCCGATAGAATTACGAAATAATCTTTTTGCGGCAAACAATGACGTACCGCTTCCCATAAAAGGATCCAAGACGACGTCGTATTGTTTTGTGAAAAGTTTTATAAACCATTCGGGTAATTCCTGTGGGAATGCCGCAGAATGATTTTTGTTATTACATTCTGTAGCAATATGAAGAACATTAGTGGGATAGGCTTTTTCCCTTTGCAGCCAATTGGATACATTTTTTCCAAAACCACTTCCGACTTTTGAATTATCGCGTATTTTATCCGTATCCGATAAATTTTTTAACCGCGTTTTTGCCCAATCACCCATCGGTACCATAACCGCTTCCTGATACATGTTAAATTTTTTACTTTTATTAAATTGAAGAAGATGTTCCCAGCTGTCTCTAAAGCGGTTAGGCCATTTTCCGGGATAACTGTTTTTTTTATGCCAGATAAACTCTTCCGTCCAAAACCATCCTTGTTTGCGCATAGCAAGAATAAGCTCTATTACATAAGTACTGCGTTCTCCGTTTACGGCTTTTTCTTTAATGTTTAATATAAAAGTTCCGCTTGGCTTTAAAACACGTAAAAGCTGTTCTGATATTGGAAGAAACCATTCTACATATTTATTAGGGTGTATTCCTCCATAAGTAGTCTTTCTTTGATCGGCATATGGCGGAGAAGTTATTATGAGATCTATGGAATTATCTGATATGTGTTTTAATTCGTCTTTGCTGTCACCGAGATATAAAACGGATTCTATTTTCATTGCGGCAATACCCTGCTTTAATTTTTAAAATACCATCTGCTTTAAAATATTAAGTGCCAATTCGACGGCGTCTCTGCCTTGTTCGCCGGAAACCATAGGTTTTTTGCCTTCAATTGTGCTTTTTAAAAAGTTGTCCAGCTCGTAAAACAGAGGTTCATTTGAAGGAATTTTAGGCTTCTTGATGTCTATGTCCAAAAGAGAGGTAATTTTCTCTTTGCCTTCTTTTTTCGTGTACATTTTAAGGCTCTTTCCTGCATAATCGATTGAAATATACGCGTCTGGTTGAAAAATTCTTATCCTTCTGTATTTATCTATGGATACTCTGCTTGCCGAAACGTCCGCAACACAGCCGTTTGCAAATTTTAACCGCACTTTTGCTATATCTTCGGTTTCTGAAAGAATTTTTGCGCCGTGAGCTTCAAAAGAAACGATTTTATCTTTCACGAGATAAAAAAGCATGTCCAAATCGTGTATCATTAAGTCCAGCACGACGCCTATATGCGCAGTTCTAGGGTCGTAGGACCCGAGCCTATTTACTTCTATGAATCTGGGATTGTTTATGTAAGGAGCAGCTGCTATAACTGCGGGATTAAATCTTTCGACATGCCCTACCTGCAAAATCACATTATTTTTTTGCGCGATTTCTATCAGCTCCTGAGCCTCTTCGACGTTCAGCGTAATCGGTTTTTCTACTAGACAATGTATTCCGCTTTCTAAAAGAGGTCTTGCAATTTGATAATGGAATTGAGTTGGCGCGGCGATAACGGCGGCATCTGTTTTTGAGATAATTTGTTTAAAATCCGTTAAAACTGCCGGATTTGCCGGATTTGCTTTCGCTATTTTGTTTGCTCTTTTCTCATCAGTATCAACTATAAACTCGAGCTTAGAATTTGGATGCGTCCCCAGAATCCGTGCATGATGCTGTCCAAGAGAACCCACTCCAATTACAGCGGTTCTTACTGTGCTCATTTTTTATAACCTTTTATTACTTTTATGATTTTATCGATATCCGAATCTGAAAGAGACGGATGCACAGGAAGCGAAACCACTTCTTTTGTGGCTTTTTCCGCCTGCGGACAAAGTCCCGCTTTATATCCGAGCTTTTTATAATAAGGCTGTCTGTAAAGAACTGTATCATAATATATCCCGCAGCCGATGCCGTTTTCTTTAAGATAGTTCATAAATTTATTTCTTTCACCAGCTTTTATCCTTACGGTATATTGATGGAATACATGTCTTGAACTTTTAGGAATAAAAGGCGTTTTTATAAAATCCAATTCTTTAAAAGAATTATTATATTTTTGCGCATTTTCTATTCTTTTTGAAGTCCATTTTTCGAGCTTTTTTAGCTGCTCTATACCTATTGCAGCAGCAAGATTTGTGAGCCTGTAATTGTAACCCAAAACGGTAAAAGTCGAATGCCCATCCCTGCCGTGATTTATTATCTGCCTTGCGTATTTATCGGATTTTGCATCATTTATCAAAACTATTCCGCCTTCGCCAGTCATCATGTTTTTGGTCGCATAAAAAGAAAAAGCCGCCGCATCGCCAAAAGAACCAACTTTTTTGCCTTTATATTCCGCACCGTGCGACTGACATGCGTCTTCAATCAATTTAAATTTATACTTCTTTTTCAGCTTCAATATGGCGTCCATATCACAGGCAAGCCCATAAAGATGAACGATAAGGACGGCCTTAACATTTTTTTCTTTTTTCAGTATCTTTTCGAGTTCCGCGGGGCTAATATTATATGTTTCTGGATCTATATCGGCAAAAATCGGTTTTGCGCTGCAAAACAGTATAGAGTTAGAAGTAGCTATAAACGAAAAAGGAGTAGTAACGACTTTATCGCCGGGCTTAATACCGCATGTCAAAAGCGCCGTATGCAGCGCCGCCGTTCCGTTTGCGGCAGATATTGCGAACTTTGTGCTGCAATATTGCGCAAAATCTCGTTCAAAAGTTTCTACGTATTTCCCGCTTGCAAGCATTCTGGAATCGAGAACTTCTTCTATAAGCTTTTTTTCTTCCTCTTCTATTACAGGATGAGCTATGGGAATCATTTTGTTTTTTCCTCTTCTATATTTTTTTAATATCCGCTTTTATAATCGAGTAAACATCTACATCACAAAAATGCCCGTCGTCATATTTTCCGCCGTGTCTTCTTACACCTTCGTATATCATGCCGCATTTCTGCATGACTTTAGCCGAAGATTTATTTTCTATATCGCAAAAACCTTCTATGCGATTGTAATCTGCAATATTTAACATATAATCATTTGTTGTTTTCAGAACTTCAGTCATAATTCCTTGTTTCCAATATTTTTTTAAAAGGCAAAACCCTACCTCAAGGCTTTCGATTCTTTTATTTATATCATGATAATCTATGCTGCCTATAGGCTCGTTAGAGTTTTTATTCGTTATTGCCCAAAGATAAAAATCGTCTTTTTTATAGCAGGCAACCCATGTCGAAATGATATATTTTGTCGTTTCTATGCTTTTATGCGAATCCCAGTTCATATATCTTGTTACATCATTGTCACAAGCCCATTTGAACATGGCTTGTGCGTCATCAGTCGTAAAACGCCTTAGTATAAATCTTTCCGTTGGGATAATTTGAGTTCCTGTATCTTTCATATTATACTGCGATTATAGTTACTCCGGCTTCTTTTGCTTTTTTTATGACTTCGTCTTTATCCAAAATTAAAGTAACGCCGGCCTCTATCGCCATAACCCTGGCTTTATTTTCTTTCAGAGTATCTACGGTCCTCGTACCTATTACAGGCACATCGAACCTGAAATCCTGATTAGGCTTTGCTACTTTTACTACGACAGAACCTTCTCCGCCGAGCTGGTATGCTCTTTTTATGCATTCATCGGTTCCTTCCACCGATTCAATGGCAAGAACGGATTTATCTTTTACGACGACAGTCTGCCCTATATCGAATCCCGCTATTGCTTTGGCGATTTTAAATCCGAATTCAATGTTCTTATTTTCTTGCGAAGAAAGCTTTTTTCCGGCTATAAGACCTTTTTCAGGCAGAAGGCTTTTTAAATATATATGCGACGGCATAAGTGTTATTCCATCTTTAAGAAATTCGTTTGCGATTGTTCCTAGTATGGTATCTGTTTTTTTGTTTACTAGGCTTCCCATAACTTTGATCGCACGCCAATCCATGCCTATGGCTGAATATATCTTAACATGCTTGACTTGCCCCGCCATAATGGCCGTTTCAACGCCTTCACCTTTAAGCGCATCGACGATTTTTTGGAATTTTCCGACAGAAATTGAAAAATATTTATCGCAAAGCTTATCAAGTCCTTGGTCGGCTTCTTCTTTCAAGCCCACACATATGATTTGGCCGCCGCTTTTTTTTATTTCTTCGGCGACCAGAAAAGGAAATCTTCCATTTCCTGCAATTAGACCTATTTTTTTCATATTATTAAAATTAAGACGGCCTTACTATTCCTCTTTTAGAAGTTTTTATAAACTCGACTATTTCTTTGATATAAACAGATTCTCTTTTTTCCAATTCGGCAAGGGCGTCTTTAAGCAGAAGTTTTGACATAAAAAGTATTCTGTAAGCTTCTTTAACCTCTTCTATCTCCTCAGTTTTCATGCCTCTTCTTTTCATTCCGACCAAATTTAAACCACTTAGTACCGCTCTGTCGCCATGACACATCGAATACGGTATAGTATCCATAGTTACAATCGCACCGCCGGCAGTCATAGTGCCTTTTCCTATCCTGCAAAACTGGTGTACACCTGCAAGTGCACTAAAAAAAACATTATCACCAACCTGAACATGTCCGCCGAAAACTGAAGCATTTGCGACGATTACATTGTCGCCTATAATGCAGTCATGCCCGACATGTGCTGAAATCATAAAATAACAGTTTTTGCCGACTATGGTTTTTCCGGTCTTTTTTGTGCCTCTATTGACGGTAACAAACTCTCTAAGCGTCGTACCTTCGCCTATATACACTTTTGAGGGTTCATCTTTATAACTCAAATCCTGCGGAGGCGTACCTATCGATGCGGAATTGAAAATTTTGCAGCTGCATCCGATTTCGGCATGTTCTATATATGCGTTCGAACCAACAACCGTACCAGATTTTATTGTAACGCCTTTACCGATAACCGTATAAGCTCCTATCGTGACATTTTCCTCTATAATGGCGCTTTTGTCAATAACAGCTGTATTATGAATCATTTTGCATTCCTTTACGATGAAATTTAAGGTCTGGTTATTCCCCTTTGGGAAGTTTTTATAAATGAAGTCATCTCTTTGACGTGAACTGATTGAGAGTCTTCAAGTTTTGCCAAAGCGTCTTCAAGTGACAGCTTCGACATAAACAAAATTCTGTAAGCATTTTTAATGTCTTCTATATCGGACAAAGTCATTTTCCTTCTTCTCATACCGATAATGTTAAGCCCCGCAAGCACTGCTCTGTCTCCCTGTGCCATGGCATACGGAATAATATCCATCGAAATCATAGCTCCGGCCCCTATCATGGCGGATTTTCCTATTTTACAAAACTGGTGCACACCTATGCTGCTGCTTAAAATAGCATAATCGTTTATCTTCACATGGCCGGCGATTCCCGTTGAATAACCTATTATTACGTTATTGCCGATTATGCAGTCGTGCGCTATGTGGGCGCATGCCATTAAAAGACAATTTTCACCGACTATAGTTTGTCCGCCCACCGCAGTGCCTCGATTTAAAGTTACGCCTTCTCTTACAGTTGTACCGCTGCCGACTATAACTTTTGTTTTTTCGCCTTGATATTTTAAATCCTGCGGGCGTTTTCCTATTGAAGAAAAATTAAAAATTTCACAGTTGCTGCCAATTTCAGCATATTCCATAACTGACTGGCCGTGAATTTTTGTGCCACTTTTAATCACGGTTTCAGCTCCTATAACCGTATATGGTCCTATTTCCACATTATCTTCTATAATAGCGCTTTTATCTATAACTGCCGTCTGATGTATCATGTTATTTTGTCTCTTTGTCCACTATAATGAACATAAATTCCGCCTCTGTCATAAGTTTTCCATCGACAAAAGCCTGCCCTTTCATTTTCCCGCGCCTACCGCCGTCTTTTACCACCTCAACTTTAAGCTCAAGATAATCTCCGGGCTTTACAGGCCTTCTGAACTTTACGTTGTCTATAGACATAAAATATGCAAGGCAGTTTATCATTTCTGGGCGGGAAAGAAACATAACGCAGGAAGTCTGCGCCATAGCCTCAATAATCAACACGCCTGGCATTATTGGAGCTCCGGGAAAATGCCCCTGAAAAAAACCTTCGTTTCCGCTGACACATTTGTATCCGATAGCTTTGGAAGGTTCTGTTTCGTTTATTTTTACTTTGTCAATCATTATAAAAGGATATCTGTGAGGTATGATTCTCAAAACCTCTTCATGGCTAAAAATTTTTTCTTGCGGTGCTGCCTGACTGCGCTCCATCGCTGCATCTGATTTTATGTTATCTTTTTTTATGACAGCTTTTTTTATAAATTCTTTGACAAAACCTATATTATTTTGATGACCCGGCTTATCTGCGACAATCTTTGCCTTTATGGGTTTTCCCGCCAGATAAAGATCTCCTATTAAATCCAAAGTTTTATGCCTTACAAATTCGTTGTCAAACCTCAAAGGTTCTTTATTGTGTATGCCGTCTAAAGCTATGACTATCGCATTGTCAAAAGAACCACCCAAAGCAAGCCCATTTTTTTGCAAAGCTTCTATTTCATAATCAAAACAAAAAGTTCTTGCAGAAGCGATCTCATTGCAAAAAACCTCTCTGTTGATTTCAAGCGATATTTGTTGAATTTTTAGAAAAGGATGATCAAATTCTATCGAGCAGTCTATTTCAAATTTGTCCGAAGGGTATGCTGATATTTTAGTTTTATCAGATTCAAAATGAATCGGTTCATCAATGGTCAAATATTCTTTTGGTGCATCGAGTTCTTTAATGCCTGCTTGTATTAAAGTGTCGGCAAATATTTTGGCACTTCCATCAAGTATAGGAGGTTCATTATTGTTTATTTCGATTCTTAAATTATCTATTCCCAAAGCGCAACACGAAGCCATTATATGTTCTATCGTATGAACTCTGGCATATCCTTTTCCTATAACGCTTCCCCTGATGGACATCCCTGTTACTGCATTTTTCCAATCGGCTTCTATTTCAGGTTTTTCTGGCAAGTCCACGCAGATGAACTTTATCCCATATCCCATCTCGGCTGGTTTAAATATCACCTCGCTTTTATTTCCCGTATGTAAACCTATTCCTTTTACTCGTGCTTCTTTTTGTATGGTAGTCTGTTTTGCCATTTTATTTTTTCATCTCCAGTTGTTTTTTTATTGATTTTATATCTTTATACATTTTGGGAAGTTTTCTCATCGTAGCTCTTATTTTTATGCTTTCACCGAGTTCAGCCAAAGGATTTCCGCCGACTTTATCTCCGTCAAGAAGATTTCCGCCGACTCCCGACTGGCTTGATATAATTACATTATTTCCTATCTTGATGTGTCCCGATATGCCTACTTGTGCACCAATGGTAACATTATTTCCTATTTTTGTAGATCCTGCTATGCCGCTTTGAGCCACAATTATACAGTTCTCACCGATTTGAACATTATGCGCTATCTGTACAAAATTGTCGATTTTCGTGCCCCTGCCTATTTTCGTTGTGCCTACGGCAGCTCTGTCAACGGCAGAACCCGCTCCTATTTCAACATCACTGCCTATTTCAACATTTCCTATTTGCGCGATTTTATGGTTTATGCCGTCAACTGTGGCAAAACCAAAACCATCACCGCCGATAATTACGCCGGGCTGCAAAATAACTCTATTACCGATTATCGTGTTTTCCCTTATGACTACGTTGGGATAAAAAATACAGCTTTCTCCAATTTTTGAATTTTTTCCTATATAGACATTTGGAAAAATTTTTGTCCATCCGCCTATTTCAACACCATCTTCAATTACGACATTCTGCCCTATATATACGGTATTTCCGACAAAAGCCTTTTCTGATATAGAAGCTGAAGAATGTATTCTGCTTCCTATTGCATCAATTCTTTCTTTATCGATAATCGCTAGGACTTTTGAAAAAGCATACTGTGGATTTTGCGTTTTTATAAGTGTTTTATTTTTAAATGCGGATATATCTGTATTTTGCGGAATAAGAATAACACTGGCTTTTGTTTTTAACGCTTCGGTTACATATTTTGGATTTCCTAAAAAAGAAAGATCTCCGTTTTTGGCTTGCTCCAAACCGTTTACCCCGGTTATTATTTCTTCGACGTTTCCTATAACTTCACCTGAAACAATTTTTACAAGCTCTAAAGCGGTAATTTTCATATGTCTCCCTAACGCACTTCAAGCTTTTTTATAACTTCGACGGTCACATCTTCACATTTATCGCTTCCATATAAAATGCTCTGTTTGTCAAACATAACTTCAGAATTATGCTTTACGGCTACTTCTTTTAAAACTACTTCGATGTCTTTTAAAACTGCAAGAGAATTTTTTTCTTCCATTAAATCCAGCTCATTTTTCGTCCTTTTAGATAAATCCGCAATTTCAGCTCTCTTTTGTTCAATGGACTTTTGCAAATTATCCAGTTGATTGGCAAGTTCGGAAAGAGCGGCTTCGTCTTCTACAGTTCGCGCTTCGATTATTTTTGCATTAATCTCACGCAACTGCAGCTGCACCACATCATGCTGCTTTATCATCTCTTCAATGGCGTTTTTTCTTGTATTTGCAAAATTTTTTAATTCCTCTTTAAACCTTCCAGCCATCGGATGAGAGTTAAAAACTTTTTCCATATCGACAAAAACAATACCGTTTCCGCTTCCTTTTCCGCGTTTTACTGCGCCGCTCAGCGGAATTTCTATCGCAAAAGAAACGGAATTCAAAAATAAAACCGTCAACAATGATAAAAATATTTTTTTAGAAAACATTTCCTATAGTAAAATAAAACTGTTGCAAAGTCTCGCCTTCTTTATGATTTAGTCCATATCCCCAATCAAGCCTGAGAGGGAATACTGGTGTCGCAAACCTTATGCCAAATCCCACGCCAGAACGCAGGTTATTTTGGCCCGTCCCCACACTAAAATTTATATCTTCCATTTTTTCCCATGTACCACCTATATCATAAAAAAATGCACCTTGAAGTATCGTTCTTCCTTTTTCCGCGACTATTGGGAATTTATATTCGATATTTGCAACGGTCATAAAAATGCCGCCGTCATATGGTCCGATTTCGGTTCTGTATTTGTATCCTCTTACGGTATCCGCGCCTCCAATATAAAACTTTTCATAAATAGGAACGGTATCATGTCCGCCGTATGCGGAAATGTATCCTGCATTTAAATTAAATGATAAAACAAATTTCCAGAAAGTAGGAAAAAACCAACTCGATCTTATGGTTCCTTTTATAAAATTAACATTGCCGCCCAAAGGTCCGCCGGCAAACTGAACATTTGCGACTTGCCTATTGCCCTTTGAAGCGTCAAATATATAATCTCTGGAATCATAAACAGCCTGCGCCATAATGCTTGAAGTCCTGTCTCTTGATAAGTCGGTAGCAGCTTCAATGTCTTGTTTGACGGAGTTGTCTATTTCAAATATCCTTACATGTTCGTAAGTATATCCGAACAACAATCCTATATAATCGCTGATTCTCGGTCCTATTCTCATCGAAGCTCCGACTCTGCTTTCTTTATAAGCATCAGTAGTTTTAGCATAATCTCTTTTTCTTTCTATATTGTAAGCACTCAAAGTCAAACTGGCATTTTTATTTAAAATCCAAGGATCTGTCCAATCGATTTCATAGTTTTGTCTTCTAGCTCCGAACTCCCACATCAAATTAAGTCTCTGTCCTAAACCAAATAAATTCATATGCTGAAACTGTACTGACCCGACAAAATAATCCACGGAAGAATAGCCCGCTCCAGCGGTTATCATTCCAGGTTTTCCTTCGGTAATGCTGAAAACCAAATCCATAATATCCGAAGAACCCGTAGGGAGAATTTGTGGCTCTGCCGCTTCAATAAAACCGAGATTGTATATTTTTTCCATGCTTCTGCGCACTTTTCCAGCAGACAATACCTGCCCTTCTTTTACAAGAATCTCTCTTCTTATAACTTTTTCTTTCGTGCTTATAAGACCGTCAATGTAAATATTTCCTACATAAACGAGAGAGTTTTCCATAATAGAAAGATTTACATTGACGATTCCTTCTTCATCGCCTTTATTAAACACAGGTTCAATAACCGAGTGCAAATATCCCTTATTTGAGTATGCTTCATATATTCCCTGCATGCTTTCATATATTTTACTTTGATCAAAAACATCGCCTTTTTTAACCTTTATTATTTTTTTTATTTGTTTTTCACTGATGGCTTCATTCCCTCCATAACTGATTTCCCCCATATGGTATTTAACACCTTCGCTTATATTCAAAGTTATATACATCTGCGTGCGTTCTTCATTATAAGTCATCGATGACGTCACAAATTTATAATCCATAAAACCGTTATTTTTGTAAAAAGCTTCTATTGATCTCAAATCCGTCTGGTAAGTTTCTTCTTTGAACACTTTTTTATATTTTGTCTTCATAAGTTTAAGAACTTTTTTCTTTTTAAAAGAAATAACACCTTCGATATCTGTGCCTCCGATAGTTATTTTATTTCCTTCAGTTATGAGAAATGTGATTGTCATTTTATTTGTTTCTGAATCGACGGTAGGATAAACCTCTATATTGCAGTCGGCAAAACCGCGATCGCGGTAATAGGTAAGAATTTTTAATTTTGTCTCTTCAAATTTGGATAAATCATAATAATCTTTCTCTTTTAAAGTGCTCTGTCCTTTTAATTTTCCTTTTGAAAATTCTTTATTTCCTTTAAAATTTATTGTTTCTATATATGGTTTCTCACTAACCTCATACGTAAGTATTCCAGTTGTTGCGTCAAAACGGACTTCAACATTATCAAAAAAGCCCAATTCAAGAATCGATCTAACGTCTTCTTTTGCGGCTTCGGCTGAATATATTTTCCCTTTTTTAAGACTTATGGCCGACAAGACCGCTTTTTGTCTGACATTTCCCAAACCGTCAACGACAACCTGCAATATAACTCCAGAATCCGCCAACAAAACTGTTGTAAAAGTAAAGCATAATATAACAATAAACAGAAGCTTTTTCATTAAAATTTCCCTTAAAATAAAATATCCAAACCAAAATTTATTAATCTATATATTTTATTAAAAATACATAAAAAAATCAATTTCACCGTAAAGGTGAAAGATTTTAGAATAAGTTGATAATTAAAGTCAAAAGGACTGATTTTAAGCGAAATATCTGAAACAACTGGCATTAATGAAAGAATTATTAAACGATGGCGTAAAGCAAAAAA
>JAITIP010000039.1 GCA_031279415.1 Candidatus Endomicrobium procryptotermitis
TTCGGCTTCAGCAGCTTTCACTCTTTTTTCCGCTTCTTCTTTTGCAAGTCTTTCCTTTTCTTCCTCTTCTGCTTTCAATCTCGCTTCTTCGGCTTCAGCAGCTTTCACTCTTTTTTCCGTTTCTTCTTTTGCAAGTCTTTCCTTTTCTTCCGCTTCTGCTTTCAATCTCGCTTCTTCTTCTTTTATTTTGCTAAGCCTTTCTTGCGTTTCAAGTTTAGCCTGTTCGGCTTTTTTAAGTTCCTCTTCCATATCTATGGAAGATTTCTTATAATCGCTTTGCGGTTTTGGCTCTTCATAAGTAGTTTTAAGTTTTTGGTAAATCGCTGAAATCACAGCGCTGTCCTGTTTTTTTATGGCATTATCTATATAATTTAATTTTGCCTTCAACGAATTAAGAATTTTCTTTGATTCTTCATCTTCCGGTTCGCCACTGTGTGTATCTTCCACGATCGTCTGTTGCTCGGGTTTAGTTTTGGCAGATTCAGACTTCTCTTCTTTTTCTTCTTCGGCAGCGGGCTGAGTCTTACTTTCCGATACCTGTTCATTTATGGTTTTTTCATATACTTTATTTAGTTTATTATTGATATTTTCAATATCTTTATAAAGGTCTGCCAGATTTGTCTGTCCGTTGTAATAATCCGAATATTCAAAAATCGATTTGTCAGATACGATATTGCCGGCGCCGACAAATATTTTTAAAGCTGTATCATAATTTTTTAAAGATTCGGAAAGTCTTCCCATATTCCTGTAAACTATGGCTTTATATAAATATGCATATGCATTTTTTTTGTCAAGAATCAAGGTTTCTTCTATGTCGGGAAGAGCTTTTTCATATTGTTCGGTTTTTATAAAAAGCAAGGCTCTTTTCATATAAGTGTCTATATTATTCGGTTCTATGCTCAATGCTTCGGAAAAATCTTTTTCTGCCTGAACAAAATCTCCTTTATTCACATTGGCATCCGCTTTAAGAATAATCGCTTCGGCAAAGTCCGGCATTAAATCGGCCGCATAGCCTGCATCATCTACCGCAGATTGAAAGTCATTTAAATTAAACTCTATCTGCGCTCTTATAAAATAAGCATGTTCGTCGCTTTTTAAAATCTGCATAGCTTTATTTATATATTCCAGCGCTTCCCTGTATTTTCCAAGTTTAAGCATATTTTCTGCAAACATCTTAAAAAGAGAAGCGTCCTCAGGGTTTGATTTTATCGCTTCCTGAAGATCAGTAAAAACATTATTTTGGTCATCTATCTTCATATACGCTTTCGCACGTTTTTTATATATTTCCGAAACGGGATATCCTGCATTTTTTGCTTTCGTAAAATAATTTATCGAATCCTGATAATTGCCCAGCTCGAAAGCCGATACTGCCGCATAATATAAAGATTGCGCAATTTGATAATTTTGTTTTACACATATTAAAAAATCATCATAAGCTTTAACGTATTGTTCTGAATCAAAATATGCGCTGCCTCTTATGTAATATGCTTGAGATAAAGACGAATTATTTTCAATTGCTTTGGTCAAATCATCAATGGCAAGAGTATAGTTGCGCATAATGAAATACGACTGTCCTCTGCCTACGTATTCTTCCGAATTAATAAATTTCATTTCTATGGCTTTAGTAAAATCAGCTTCTGCAAGAGCATAATTTTTATCGGCTAAAGCTGCAGCTGCGCGACCGTAATAAAGTTCTGCAATATCTTTTCTTATTTCAAGCGCCTTATCATAACTTTCGACGGCTCCTTTGAAATCCGACAGATTGTTTTTTATATACCCTTTAAAACAATAAAGAAAATAAAGTTCTGGCATAATTTCTATTGCCCGTTCTATATCTTCAAGCGCTTTGGCAAATTTTTCCTGTTCGCAGTAAATGTATGCTCTTGCCATATACGCCGGGGCAAAAGAAGCGTCGGCGTTAACGGCTTTTTCAATTTCTTTTAAAGCCTTATCATAAAAACCGCCGTACCTGTACAAGCTCGCAAGATTATAATGCGTAAAAGCGTCATCTGGAGAGATTAAAGCGGCAGAGTGAAAATCTTTTTCGGCCAAATCCTCTTTAAACATTTTTCTGTACGTTATTCCGCGGTTATTAAAAGCAAAACAGCTTGTCGGCTGCAGTTCCAGAGCTTTATTGAAATCATATATGGCTTTTTTAAGCTCTTCTCTATGCCTGTAAGCTATTCCTCTGTTATTATACGAATAATCATCGCTAGGGTTTAGTTCCAAAGCTTTTGAAAAGTCGGCTATGGCGCTGTCAATTTCGTCCATATATCTGTATGCCATCGCTCTCCCATAATAAGCGGAAGCATTGCCGCTGCTTATTTCAATAGCTTTATTAAAATAGCCGACCGATTCCTGATATCTTCCCAAACGCCTGTAGACGTTTCCCAATCCTCCATAAGAAGTTGCATTTTTTGGATTCAGTTCTATGGCTTTTTTAAAATCCGCAATTGAATTATCATATTCTCCCAAAGCCGCATAAGATTCTCCTCTGCAAATATACGCAAATGAAAAATTTGGATCTAAATCCAGTGAAATAGAAAATTCTTTTACGGCGTCTTTATATCTGCCCTTTTTGTGATATATCTGCCCTAAATTATAATAAGCCGAGGCATCAGAAGGATTTTGTTTTACTGCGTTAACATAAAACTCCTGTAGTTTATCATACTCTTCTTTCTTTGACAAAGAACAGGTAATTTTTATCTCTTCAGGATTGAGTTCTACATGTTCAATAAATCTGTTTACAAAAGTTTTTACGTGTTTTAAATAATTAATTGTCATGGTTTTCCTTCATATTAATTTTATTGTTATCCGCAGCAGAATCCGCGTTTTATTTATTCTTTATTTTTTAAATCTTGTTCCGATAAGAAGCCCTATGAACATGCCTATTTGAGCGGCAAAAATAATATCGAACGAGATAATAATACCTACCACAAGTCCCGCTCCGGCGCCGGCAAGCACGCCTTCGATGTCATAAACCTTATTTGTGGTTTCATTAATTTCAATCTTTTCGTCGTCTTGCGGCGGTTTAGAAGACTGTGAATTCTGAGTCTGCTGAATAATTTGCGATTTTTGTTCTTCTTGCATTTCTTACCTCAATTTAATAAATAGCGCCAATAAATTATATCAAATAATGTTCATTTTGCAGACTTATTTAACATTTCTTTCACAAGAATAAAAGCTTCGTCTTTTGTCATCTGCGGATTGTCAAGCTGAGCCGACATTATGTATTCTTTGGCTTTTTTTATCCATTCTCCCTGTGTTAATCCAAAATATTCCATTAAATCTTTGCCATTTAAAAGCTCGACTCTAGGATAAAGAAGATTTTTCTTTTTTAAAATATTTATTCTTTCAATAAATTCAAAAATCTTCACTCGGGCATTTTCTCTGCCGAAATCTGCCTGTGACAATTCAATGACATAATCAATTTCTTCGCCGCAGACTTTTGCAAAACGCCTTATCGCTCCATCTTTCCATTGCGGCGTATAGTGTTTAGGATACATATGATTTTTAATTATGTTGACAACTCTAGCAGAAAATTCTTTAGGATAATGCAGCCTTTTAAGGATTTCCGCGGCAATTTCCGCTCCGTAACTTTCATGTCCGTGAAAACTTATTTTTTCTCCGTCAGATTTGAAAACCGAAAACTTTCCGCAGTCATGCAGCAATGCCGACATCCTCAAAATCAAATCCGCATTTGTTTTGTCAAGCACTTTATAAGTATGTTCCAAAACGTCACTGTCGTGATATTTTAGAGGCTGTTTCAATCCGTCAAGCCTTTCTATTTCGGGAAATATCTCCGACAGCAGCCCGATTTCTTTCATTATGCAAAATGCCGACGAAGGGCTATCTTCTATCAGTATTTTATTTATTTCATCCCTTATTCTTTCCGCAGCGACTATACTTATTCTCGAAGAAGAACTCTGCATTGCTTTAAAAGTAATTTCCTCTATCTCAAATCCAAGCTGCAGTTTTTGGCGTATGGCTCTCAAAATTCTAAGAGGATCCTGAGCAAAAATCAACTCTGCATTGTAAGGATCGGTAACTCTTATTATTTTTTCTTTTATGTCTTGAACACCTTTTGTAGTTAAATCCAGAATCTGCATATCGCTTAAACGTAGAAAAAGAGCGTTTACTGTAAAATCCCTTCTCAAAGCGTCCTGCTGTAAAGAACCTATTTTCGTATCGGGATTTCTTGAATTTTTATCATAATATTCTTTTCGCGGCATTATAAATTCAACTTCTTCTCCATCAATAAACAACTTTGACGTGCCGAACCTTTCAAAAACGACAGGACACATCAAATCATATTTTTTCGCAAGAATTTTTGAAAACTCTATCCCGGCAAAAGCATTATCCTCATCTTTTTTATCTTCGACCATAATATCTAAATCTTTAGGCTGTCTGTTTAAAAAAAGGTCGCGAACAAAGCCGCCTACCGCATAAGTTTCAAATTCATTTTTTTTCGCGGTATCAGAAACTTTATCAATGATAGAAAGAAATTGTTCAGGTATTTTAACTTCGTTCACCATAGAATTTATTTATAACACAATTTTATTGAATTTTCAATGCTTTCAGCAAAAGGCAAACAATGCCCGCAAGTAAATAAAAAATGTTGTCAATTAAAAAAGTACAAAAAGAAACAGGATTTTAGCCATAAAAAAAGGCGACCGTTTCCGGTCGCCTTTTGAAACGCAATTGAATATGAAATTTATTTGTTTTATGCCGCAGATAACATTGCACGCACTCCGTCACGCTGGGAACTTACTTCGACATGTGACACCTCAACCTCTATGGTTTTGACAACACTGAGCATAACCAACAAGTCGGCAAGGGCTTGCGGTAGGTCTTCGGGTCTAACGGTATCGTTTTCCAAATCAGAAATAATGGCATTAATACCTTCCTGCGCAGCTTCCTGCGCCTGTGAGAAATTCAAATTCTCTGTAGACATGCCGTATTTTTCAAGTGCGTTTCTGGAATTTTCACCGCCCTTATCATCCAAATATTTCTTTATATCGTTATCGCTGATGTTATTCATCTTAGCTTTTACCAGAGCAATTCTGTAAACGTCGGCGTTTGTTCTGTATTCAAATGTTTTTTCTCCAAATCTGCTTACCAAAATTCGTTCAAGAACTCCCTGAACATAACCTTGAGCTTCCTCTTTTGTTTCTAAAGTGTTCGCTTTGGAAGTCTGTAAAATTGTGCCGACCCCTTTTATGACAGATTCATCGCCGGCATCTAATTTCTTCAATACATCGTATAATTTCGTTTCCTGCTCCAACGTTATGGCAGATATGTTTTCCCTAAACCCCGACCGCCTTGCATTTTTGTAAATACCCTCCGGCGTTTTCTTTACATAGGAAGTCCAAACCGCAACAATTCCGAGGAAAAGGCTGTATATATCTATATTTATCCCTTTTGTAACAAAAAGCTTTAAAATTTCATAGTCTATAAACAAAGCCTTTGCTCCGCCTTTAATGGCCTTGCGGGCGGATTCTGCTATTTCATTGGCATCAACTGTATTATCATTATAATTTCCACTTATGTTTATATATTCGTCAAAATTGTCGATGCCTGATATGCGCTGCTGTTCGGTATAATAAGCAGACTTAACAGATATTATAGCAGTAGAATTTTCTCTTTTTATAATGGAAGGGATTTTTTCAAGGCGGACTTTGATTTCGTTAAACTCTTCTTGTTGCAATGAATTGAAATCAAAAATTATTCCATCTATTCCGATACCAGCCGTTCTCAAGATTTTTAAACCTTTCTTTCCTATCATCTCTATAATATCTTCGGCTTCCGCCTTATTTACAGGTTTAAAATTCAGAACAACTCTTTTGTTTTTCGAATGCGTTTTCTTTATAAAATCCTTCAGTGCTTGAGCTTTATCGTAAAACTCCTGAAGCGTCAATTCAACTGAAAATACGGTGGATATAAGCGCTTCTATATTTGCATCATTTATTTTTGACAAATCTATATTAGTAATTAACGGAAGCTGATTTCTCATATCGTCGCCATCTCTGTTTATTTTTTGAGTGTCTCCCAAAATTTCAATTTTGTCTATTTCAGATATTCCATTGGTAACGTTGGAATATCCATCTCTTTTGGCTTTAGCATCTTCTTCAGCATTTTTAGTTATTGCAAAAATTGCGGCTAACGGCGAGGCTACAATAATATCGTTAAAGGAAATATCGGAGGCATTTTCCACTATGCCGACAAGACCATCCAGATTGTCCACGACATATTTATAAGCATTGTAAGCCGCGGATTTATTCTCATAAAAATATACTCTCACTGCAAACCCATTTTTTTGCACGAAAGTTTTTTCATAAATATACATGTTGCCGGTATTTTTAACTGTAGCGTTTGTTATATCGTTGCTGCCTACAGGAATAACCACATTGACATTTTTACCAAGATCGGCTTTTTCAAGCGCGATTTTTTCAATCGCAGATCCTTTTTCGTAAACGCCTTCGCCATACACTAGGATGTCTTCAAGCCCGGCAAGTTCGGGATAATATTTAGTGATATACGCACGTTTCCATTCTCTGCGTAAAGGTTCGATTAGCCTATTAATAATATCCTTTATAAACTTTTGTACCCCGGATTGTGATGACTCATCCTGAGTTTTCAATGCAGATAAAGGATGTATGCCTTTTTCATGAGGGTTGGGGTTGTTCATATCCATCGTACTATTTTCAAAAGTTTCGTCAAAATTGTCCTTATTTTTAATTGGACCGAACATTTCTTGCGCTTCCTCATCATTGAGAAATACAAACTTTAATAATGTCTTTCCTGTAGCCAAAGCGATCAAATTATTTAATTCCATCAAAGACGAAGAGATTGCGATTTCTAATTTGACATAATTCTCTTTATTGTTGATTATCAGATCTCCGAGAACATACAGCCGCTCCATTATCTTTTCTTTGCTGTCTAAGTTTTTCATAGGATATTCCTTACTTATTGTAGCGACTACGTTTGGATCATTAAGAGCCATTTTTAATTCTTCTATAAGTGATATGATTTCATGCTTGCTGACAACAAGCATATTGGTATTAAAGAAAGCTTTTGTTGATTCCTGAAATTTCTTCTCCAAAACTTTATCTCCTTTCACTTGAGCTATTTCAATAATTTTGAATATCGGAACAGACGTCCCCAAAGCGCTGACTGCATTCCCAACTATCATAGGAATACCGCCTTTTTTATTGCCTTCATTTGTCCCTTTTTCGGTGACAATGATCACTGCAGGAGTTTTTGTAGCATCCATCCAACCAAATAAATTTAAAGGAACTTGTCCCGCTAAAAAATTATCAGTATTTCCAAAAAACCAAAAAATGTCTTTATTATCTGCGCTTTTCTCTTTGTTTTCCACCATTTGCCTGACTAAATTTGCGAAAAAAGAACCGTGATTAATCAATTGCTGAAAACGGAAGAAATTCACTTTTCCCGTCTTTTCATCATATTGAATTGTAGGATGCGTCTTCTGTAAATACACACCATCTTCTTTGTCCTGCACTTTCTTTAATACATCTAAATTTATTAATTCTTCTTCGTAAGTTTTTCCGGTGGAAGAAACCTTTTTCAACAACTTTTTAACGTCTTCTAACGACTCATTATTTGTCAACAGGTTTAAGGTCAATCCGGCAAAGCCGGCATTTTTCTTTGCGATGAAATCGTCAAGTATTATTTCCGCAACACTCTTTATTGTCCAATAACCATTTTTTCTCTCTCGAACTCTCAGCCCTATATCTAGTGCTTTTGTTTTCAATTGCGGATCGCCCGCTTCGGTTTTAAATTTCGGATTATCCTCTGTAGTTATATCCAGTCCGTATTTTTCCTGCATTTTTTTATCTCTGATAAGTTTTGCATAATCGTCGGTATACCATTCAGGGTTTAAGAACTCCCCATTCTCCACCGCTTTTGAGATTGCTTCTCTTTCCGCATCGGTTTTGGCCTCTCCTTGTCTTACCTGCAAAACATACCATGCTTTTAAGAACCTTACTCTATCTAAACTTTCACCTATCCCAGCCAGCCCTAAACTAAACGCAACAGAAATTTCTTTCAAATTAGATTCGTATTTTTCTTTCTTTATATCAGACCATCTAACCACCAACCCCTTATAGTTTCTCATGACGATTTCCCCGTCAAGATTTTCATCCAGCAAGAAATTTTCAACATCTGTGGAATGTCCTTCTTTTATACTACGCATATATTCTAGAGTCATTACGAGCTGCTGAATTTCTTCTTCAGGAGAAATGCCGTATAATTTCTCTATAATCTTGCATACTTGCCCAACTTGGGGCCTTAAAATCTTCATTCTTTCTTCTATATATAAGGATCTTGCGTCCAACGCCGCCTTTTCAGCTGCCGCCAACGCCATAGAAGTTCCGACTGTTTTATTTCCACTATAATTTTCAATTGCTTTTTTATATTGTTCCAAGCTGGACAACAAAGTCTTCACTACATCTTCTTGTACATCAAATTCTTTTGCTTTCAATGAATTTTCAACCCTTGTCACTGCCATCGACACTGCCACTTCCAACATTTCAAAAGTTTCTTTTGTTTTATTTTTACCATAAGCTTCAATTGCTTTTTTAAAGGCTATCAGCGAAGTCTCCACCTCATTTATTACGTCAAATTTTATTGCTTCTAACGCCTTTTCAGCCTTCTCAAAATCTGCTTCTGTTTTACTTACTTCATAAACGTTTACTATCTCTTCTAAGAGAATTATTGAGGACTGAATATTTTCCTTTTCTTTCAACTCCGTTTCAGGCAAAGCTTCGTTTTCCTCTTTAAATTCTTTTTCTTTCAACGCCTTTTCAGCCAAAGCCAAGTCTTCAGTTTCATCTTTTTTTCTGTCTGCTGCTTCCTTTACCTTATAAACCTCTAAAATCTCTTTATATTTTTCAAGATTTTTATTGACTACCTGTTTACTGTCCCCGCCGAGAGTCTTATAATCTTTAAGCAGCTCTGATGCTACGTTGCTCTCTAACTCTTCCAAAACTTGCTTTGCATATTCCGGGGGAAATATTTTAATAACATCTGCGCCGATAGATGAACGTAAAATATTTATAGATTTAATGAGAAAATATATCTTTTCGGCTTTTTCATATCCATCCTCAAAATTTTTATAGGCATTATAGTCATCAAGAGCTGAGTAAAAATTTAACAATGGAGAAGCTAACGACTTTTTGCCAAACAAATAACTTTTCACACCTTTAAAACTGAAAATATCGTTTAAATGCGCCCGAAGTTCGGATTTAATCCCCTTAATATGCATTAATTCATGATTCAAAATAATATTGTCAACTAAGTCTTGATCTAACTCCATCAATGCCAAAGCGTTAACTCTTATTATTTTGTTTGCTTCATCTGCATCAGCAATAACTTTTAATCCCCCCTCATCATTTTGAAGAGTGGCACCATTAAGTTTTCCAGCATATCTTATGTTAAGCATATTTACATATACAGCAACTCTCTCTTTTTTAACATCCGTAAGTTCTTCTTGTGCAGTTTTCTCAAGAGCATCTTTAACTCGCTTAGCATTAGATATTGAAACTGCTGAAAAACCAAATATTCCCAAACCC
>JAITIP010000040.1 GCA_031279415.1 Candidatus Endomicrobium procryptotermitis
TTAACGCCAATTTTTTTATCCAATCCGCAACTTCTTTTTGCGCATTTTTCGCGCCGTAACCAGAAAAAGCCGCACCTTTCAGGACGGTCGATTTCGGAACAAGCTTTGCCGTATCAGAAGCGCATTTTGATATTCCGCTGCCGCCATGAGTGCAAAACGGCACGACTGTTTTTCCAGACAAATCGTGTTCGGATAAAAATGTCGATACTGGCGGCGCTATTGTACTCCACCAATTAGGCGAGCCGACAAAAATAATGTCATATTCATTAATATTGTTTACTTTATTTTTTATAGGCGGTTTGTATCCTTTATTTATTTCTTCTTTTGCCTGTTTTGTGGCGGTATTATAATCGTCCGGATACGGAGTGACAGTCTCTATTTCAAAAATATCCCCGTTAGTTTCATTTTGTATATGTTTGGCTATTTCACGGGTGTTGCCGGATTTTGAATAATAAACTACAAGAACTTTTTTCATATTATTTTCCTTATCCTGTGCTTGAGTTTGTGCAGCGGCAGGCTGTACGATAGCAGCGGCGCAAGCAAATAAGAACAGCGTTTTCACGGCTTTCAAAAATGTTTTTTGCATAGAGACCTCTCTTTATTAAAGTTTCCTTCAAACGAATATAGTTACTTATATATACAACTTAGAGTTAACTCTAAGTCAAGTACTTTTTTGATGGCGGATATTTTCATGCAATACTATTTATATAATTCTCGTTATTAATAGTTATCTGTAAATATCAATATATAAAAATCGCTTGACTTAGAGTCGGCTCTAAGTATTATAATAAGAAAACTTTTTACCTGTTTAAAATCTAGTATCCGGGGGGAACGGATGAAAAGGCGCGAGTTCATAGTTAATTCATTTTTAACTATAGGAGGCACTGCCGTATTGGGTAGCTGCAGCATAGGAAATAATTCATCGGCAAAAAGAAAAAAAGAAGGACAAGTCGTAACGAGAAAGTTTCAAAATCTTGATATTCCTCTACTTTCTATGGGCTGCATGCGTCTGCCTACTGTTGACGGGCAAATCGACATGGTGCATTTTGAAAAAATGGCAGATTACGCTATGCGGCACGGCGTCAACTATTTCGACACCGCTTACATGTACCATCATGGGGAGTCGGAACTTGCAGTAGGAAAAGTGCTAAGCAACTACAAAAGAGAAAGTTTTTTTCTCGCGTCAAAAAACCCGCTCCGCTCTCTTACTTCTAAAGCTGATGTAAGAAGAATTTTTGAAGAACAGTTAAAAAAATGCCAGACCGATTATTTTGATTTTTATCTCGCCCATAACATTTCTGTTTTAACCGTAGATAATTACCGCAATTTTGACGTGTTTGAAGAACTCCTGAAATTCAAACAGGAAGGAAAAGTAAGGCATGTAGGTTTTTCCTATCACGGCTCATATGAACTTCTACAGGAAGTTGCCAACGAACATCCATGGGAATTTTGCCAGATACAGCTTAATTATCTAGATTGGAAACAATACCCTGAACTAAAACCCGGTGAAACTCCCAGAACGCCTGAAGTATATAAAAATTATGACATTCTCACAAAAGCAAAAATACCGGTTCTGCCGATGACTCCCGTAAGAGGAGGCGCCTTAGCAAGACTTACCGGCTCTGCGAAAGCCGTTCTTGAAGACGAAGCGCCTGATGATACTCAGTCTTCTTTTGCTCTTCGATGGGTAGCCGGAAGAAAAAATAATTTTACAGTTTTAAGCGGCATGAGCAGTTTGCAGCAGCTTGAAGAAAATACAGCGACTTTTACCGATTACAGACCTTTTACCGAAAAAGAAGAAAAAATCGCACAAAAAATAGCCGGAATACTTCAAAAACACGGCGAAATAAACTGCACCACGTGTAATTACTGTCAGGACTGTCCGAGAGGTATAGCAATACCCGTAATTTTCGACCTCTATAACGGTTATAAAGCAACCGGCGATAAAAACGCATTCTTACAGAAATACGATATGATTAAAGACAGACATAAAGCGGATAAATGCATAAAATGCGGACTTTGCAGCGCGCATTGTCCTCAGCTTCTTAACATTCCTCCTCTTTTAGAAATGGTCGATAATACCGTTAAAGATCTAAAAAAGGGGGCGTAACCGTCATGAAAAAAAATATTCTTTATAAAATAAGAGTTATCATTGCAGTCTGCACGGGGATTTTGGCAATCGCCGCTTTTGCGGGGTTGTTCTATCCCATAAAAATATTCGACATGCAGGTGGGGGCTTTGTTGCAGAGAGTGTTCATAAATTTTTCGTTGACGGCTCTGATTTTGCTGTTTTTTATCGTAATTGTTACTTTTTTGTTCGGAAGAGTGTACTGTTCGACACTTTGTCCTTTAGGCTTATTTCAAGAATTTATAGGTTTATTTAAAAAGAAAAATTCTGGAAAGCAAAAAAATATGTTTTTTAAATATTTTATAGCTGCTGTAGTTTTTGGAACGCTGGCAGGCGGAACGGTTTACATACTCCGTTTAGCCGAACCGTACGCCTACTTCGGTTCGGCTTTCACTTTGTCCGCCGTGGGCATAATTGCAGTTACAACAATTATAATCGCAGTATTTATGAAGGACAGATTTTTTTGTACAAATATCTGTCCGATAGGCACGGTACTGGGTTTAATTTCCAAATTTTCAGTAAAGAAAATATATTTGCAAAAAGATATTTGCATTTCATGTGGAATTTGTCAAAACATCTGTCCCTCAGGCTGCATTGACTCTAAAGAAAAAAGCGTTTCGAATGAGAGCTGTATAAAATGCTTGAAATGCCTTAATGTCTGCAATAAAAATGCAGTAAAATATGGGTGTGTTCCTAAAAAAGAAGTAAAGTTTGACATGAAAAGACGCGGTTTTATTTTAGCGGCTTCCGCTGTCGCTGTTTTTGCCGCGGCGGCAAAAATCGGAGCGGTAATAAAGAAAACCATATCCGAAAAATTCTCGGATGTGATTCTTCCGCCTGGCGCAATAAACGAAGAACGTTTTGCTAACAAATGTTTAAATTGTAATCTCTGCGTAAAAATATGCCCGGCAAAAATTATAAAGAAAGCCGACAAGAATTATGGCTCGGTAAGCATAGATTACGGTAAAAATTTTTGTAAGTACGATTGTAAGAAATGTTCCGCCGCCTGTCCTGCGGGCGCATTGAAAAAACTTTCGCTTGAAGAAAAGAAAGTTTTAAGAATTGCAATGATTGCTCCGCCTGTAGAAATTTTCAAAGAATTTGATGCATGCGTAAAGGCATGCCCGACTAATGCACTGACACTTACCGAAGGAAAACCGTCATTTGAAGCCATGAAGTGCATAGGCTGCGGCGCTTGCGTAGTTTCTTCAGGTGGAAATATAAAAATTTACGGAACGAAAGAACAGAAAAGAGTATAATAAGCATAAAGCTAATGCATTGAGTTTTGACAAGCGCAAGGCAGTTCGGAAGTACTATTGAGCTATTTTAATTTTTTTAACAATACTAACACTCGCTGCTTTCGGTTTTTAAATTTTTTATCATTTAGTTACAAAGGAGAGCTGCTATGTCTTTAGGAATCACCGAAATTATTTTGATTCTTCTTGTGATAGTCATTTTATTCGGCGGCAAAAAAATTCCGGAATTGGCAAGAGCCTTGGGAAAGGCTTCTCATGAATTTAAAAAAGCAAAAGAATCTATTGAGAACGAAGTCAATGAACTGAAAGAGGCGGCGGAAAACGAAGCGAAAAAACTTGAGGATTGCGCTTCAGATAAAAAAGATGCGTCAAAATAATAATGGCTGATAAAGATGAAAGTTTAATACAGCATTTAAGCGCTTTAAGAAGGGTGCTGATAAGATGTTTTATCTGTATCGGCATTATGCTGCCCGTATGTTTTTTGGCGGCGCCAAAGGTACTGAATTTATTTATAAAAATAATATTGGGCAGCTCAAACATATCGTTGAACTATTTTGCGCCTATGGAAGTATTTGTACTTCAGATAAAAATCGCTTTATTTATGAGTTTAATCCTTTCTTTTCCCTATATAGTTAAAAACGTCTGGGATTTTATTCTTCCTGCTTTGTATAACAAAGAAAAAAGATTTATTAAATCAACAGTATTGTCTTCGACCATTCTGTTTTGTTTCGGAATACTTTTTTGTTTTTTTGCGATTGTGCCTCTTATAATTAAGTTTGGCATAAGTTTTTCATCGCCGCATATGCAGGCGGTTTTCGGAGTATCAAATATCGTTACACTTTCTTTGAATCTCTCAATAGTTTTTGCAATAATGTTTCAGTTTCCTCTTGTCACTTATTCGCTGATAAAAGCGGACATTCTCTCTTATGAAAGTGTAAAATCCAAACGCTCTTATGTTCTTATAGGCATTTTAATTATTGCTGCTGTTCTTACACCTCCGGACATAATCAGCCAAATCATGCTGACAGTGCCGACTTATATGTTATTTGAGTCAGGACTTTTATTTTCTCGAAAAATAAGACAACCAGAAAATAATAAAACAAAAGAATCTGAGCTTTGATATCAAAGCTCAGATTCTTTTATGTTTTCAATATTTTAATTTCCAAATCGTTCTTTTAATATTTTATACGCTTCTTCGGGATCGTCTGTATCGGCTACAGACTTTTCCATCGGACATCTGTCGTCTTTAGTTATATTGACTATATAATCTACTATATTGTCAGCTGAATATTTGATATTATATTTTTCCAAAATAGGAATGGCTTCTTTAGAAAGAACTCCAGTATAAAGATTTTCCGCGCCTCCGTAAGCCAATATAAGAGAAGAAGCTTTTCCCGTAACTTTATCAAAGACATAAGTTCTTTTAAAATCACTGTTTTCAAGATGTTTAAATAGCGGTTTTATGCCGTTGTCATCATAAGTTTTTATACTGCCGTCATTATAAGCCACCACCAAAGCATGATTTTTCGACAGCTCTTTTATATCATTTAAAGACACGTCAGTTTTTTTTGCTGCACATCCGTAAAATATTGCCGCCGCAATCAGCAATACTGTTGAAATTTTTAAAAATTTTTGTTTCTTCATTATCCCCCCAATCTCTTTACACTTGTAAAAGTATACAGCTTAGAGTCAACTCTAAGTCAAGCTTTATTTTGCAAATTTGACAAATTAGAGTTGACTCTAAGTTTAACTTTATTTATAATGAGCAAAATTATTAACATGCGGAGATAAAAAATGCAGCAATACTACACTATTTCTGAAATTGCAAAAAAAATGGGATTAACCACGTACACTTTACGCTATTATGACAAGGAGGGGCTGCTTCCTTTTATAGACCGTTCCGAAGCAGGAATACGCAAATTCAAAAACGAAGATTTGGAATGGCTTGCGGTAATAAATTGTCTTAAAGAAACTGGGATGTCAGTAAAAGAAATCAGACAGTTTATCAAATGGTGTTTAGATGGAGAAAAAACATTCAAAAAGCGTCTGAATTTATTTTTAGAACAAAAGAAAAAAGTTAAAGAACAGATGGAAATTTTAAATAAACATATGGAAAAAATTGATTATAAAATATGGTATTATGAAACCGCAATATCTAAAGGAATAGAAGCAGCGCAAAAAGAAAACAAATGCTGCAAAGATATTAAAATAGGCTGGGTAAAAGACAAAAAAAACAAAAGCAATTCTAAAAAAATGTATAACTGCATGAAATAATCCATCTGCACAGCTGGCGGTAGATTTGGATACATATTTTGGCACTGTAGAAGGCATCTTTAAAAAAAGCCGATTTTCCAAATTTAATAAACAAAACAGCATAATTAAGTTTCTTAATACAATTTTCATATCATCAAATAAAAAAAATAGTATAATAAGCGCATGAATATAATTATGTTTATTATTGTTTTTCTTTTAGGCGCCGCCTGCGGAGCGGCTTTTTTTATTTTCAGATTCATTAACATATCAAAAGATAATGCTGCTAAAGAACAAAAAATTAAAGATTTGTCTCAAGAAATTGAAAAACAAAGCAAAATTCAGGATTCTCTCAAAATAGAATTTGAAAATATCGCTTCCAAAATACTTGAAGATAAAAGTTCAAAATTTTCAGATATGAATAAGCGTGAACTTGACGGCATAGTTACGCCTTTCAAGGAAAAGATAGATGAGTTTAGAAATAAAGTTGAAAGCATGCACATTTCCGAAAACCAGCAGAGGGCTGTTTTAAATGCCGAACTTGAAAGACTTATGGAACTTAACAGACAAGTGAGCGAAGAAGCAAATAATCTTGCTGGCGCGCTAAAAGGAGAGAGCAAACTACAAGGTATATGGGGTGAATTAAATATTGAAAGGATTTTCGAGTCTGCCGGCATGATAAAAGGCATACATTATAATGCACAGCAATCCATTGGTATAGGAGAAAGCAGAAAAGTACCTGATTATACGGTAAATCTTCCAGAAGGTAAACATATAATAATAGACTCAAAAACTTCTCTTACCGCTTATGAAAAATATTATAATGCCGAAAACGAGCAGGAAAAGAAAGTTTTTTTAAAAGAGCATATAATAAGCATAAAAAAACATATTGAAGAGCTTTCAAAGAAAAACTATCAGGATTTGCCGGCTTTAAATCAACCTGAATATGTACTTATGTTTGTTCCTATAGACGCTGCAAGTGCGCTCGCCATAAAAAATTCTCCGGAAATTTTGGATTATGCTTTTGCCAAAAACGTGGTGACAGTTACTCCGTCAACACTTATGGCAACTATGAAAACTGTAGCATATATCTGGCGGCAGGAAAATCAGAAAAAAAATGTTTTGGAAATTGCCAAGCATGGAGGGATGCTTTACGATAAATTCGTTTCTTTTGCACAGATACTTATTGACGCTGACAAAAAAATATCCGAAGCCAAAACTAAAACTGAAGAGGCCGTAAAAAGACTTTCGGATTCCGAAAAAAAAGGCGACAGCCTTATAGAAAGAGTACAGAAACTTAAAGAACTCGGAGCTTCTGTAAAAAAAGATATGCCTAAAGAGCTGCTGGAAAAAAATAACGATTAAAGTTCTACGAAGATAAAAAAAACGAAAGGTGTCAATCTCACCTTTCGTTTTTTTTGTATTTGCAAAGATTACTCTTTAACATCCTCTGTTTCAGCCGGTGCCGAATAATCTACGGCGTCCAATTTTTTATATATTATTCCACCCGATATATAGATTATAGGCACTACTATAAGCATACCTAATCCCAGTGGAATCATTCCGATGAGGACAAGCACAAAACAAACGATGATAAAAATAAGGCACGATACGAACTGCGGAGTCGTTATCTCCCAACTTCTTTTAAAAGCTTCAAAAATGCCAATATCTTTTTTGTCCACTAGGATATAAGTCGCGGGAAAGAAAATGGTTAAAGCTAAAACTAGCGGAATTATAAACAAAATGCTTGCGATTATAAAAATTATAGAAAGCAATATAGACATTATAAAAAATTTTAAATATAAGCTGAAATCATTTTTCAATAAACCCCATCCAGGAATTTCTCCGTTGAGCAGCGTAAGTACGGCTCTGATAATCGAAAGCATAATGTAAGAAGTTACTGCCCCGCTAATAATTGATGTTATCATAGAATGAAGGAAAAATGAAAGCTGCATCACTATTAATGATGCAACAGTGGAAAGCAGCAGCAAACCTATAAGCAAAACCGGCGCTTTCTTAAAATTCTCCCAACTGCTTTTTAAAACCTCTTGAATGTCAAAAACTTTTGTTGCCATAATGAAAGCTCCTTTTTTTAGTATATTTTGTGATTTTACACAAAAATAAGTATTTTTACAAGAAATTTGATATTAAGCACGATGCATAATTTTGGCATTAAAGCTAATCGGCTGTATTGAAGAATTTACATTGGCATCAAAAAAGCATTGAGAATGGAAAATTTGTGTTTGCCATGACAAAAAATGAAAATAATAAAACAATCATTTTCTTGATACTGTTTTTGATTTCTTTGCTAATAGGTTTTTTGACATATTTTCTCTTCCTGCAAATCTTTTATGGATTGCCGTTTTGTTTTGCAGACTTATAATAATCATTTATATAGTCAACATCTTTAATATAAATCAATAACAAACCATGTTAAATCTTTTTTATATTGACGACTTCATATCCCACTTCTTCAACCGCATTGCAAAGCTTATCGTCCGCAGCAGATTCATCGACATCAACCAAAGCTTCTTTTGATTTCAGATTTACTTCCACATTGTTTACACCGTTAAGAAATTTAAGAGCTTTTGTTACGGTGACGCTGCAATGTCCGCAGCTCATACCTTCAATTTTAATAACTTTTTTCATTTTTATCCTCATAAAATACAGACTAATGTCCAGCATATTAAAATGGTTCAATTCTACAACTGTCATTGTTAGGAGTCAAAGCCGCCTCGAAACAATCTATTTTATTACAAATTTTCCAGCTCCAAATCTGCATTCTCATTCTATTACTCTGTATGTCAGCACCGTTTCAAGCTGCCTTGTGCAAGAGCTAATTTTCCGTGTAGCAGTATCGTTCGTGAAGACTAATTTGCCGGACACTAGGACTAAAAAATCTTAACCTCAAAGCGTTAAAAACAACGGACACGGAACTAAAGCTCATTGCAGCGGCGGCAATCATCGGATTTAGCAAAATTCCAAATGAACCGTAAAGGATGCCGGCCGCAATAGGGATGCACGCAATATTGTAAATAAAAGCCCAAAAAAGATTTTGTTTGATATTTCGTACAACGGCATGGCTGAGCTTTATCGCCACAGAAACATCGCTTAAATCATTTTTCATTAAGACTATGTCAGCCGACTCTATAGCTATATCCATACCTGCGCATATGGCTATACCCGCGTCGGCTTTTGCAAGAGCGGGTGCATCATTGATTCCATCTCCGATCATAGCAACTTTTCTGCCCTCCTTTTGCAGAGAGCTTATTATTTGTTCTTTTTCTTCAGGTAAAACTTCCGATATAATTTTATCAATGCCGGCTTGCCTGCCTATCGATTCTGCGGTCTTTGCATTATCTCCCGTAAGCATAATAACTTCAAGTCCCATCTGTTTAAACTCTCTGACGGCGTTTGTGCTTTCTTTTTTTAATTTGTCCGCCAAAGCAATTATTCCGATAAAAGTTCCATTTCGGAAAAAATATAAAGGCATTTTGCCCGCGGACACAAAACGTTCCCCTTCCTGCACATACTTTTCCGTATTGATTCCTATCCTTTCAATCATTTTACGGTTACCGCCGCAATATGTTATGCCGTCAACAATACCGCTTATGCCACAGCCTTGAGTGAATTTATAGTCTTTGGCTTCTTTTATTTCTATGTTCAGCTCCGAGGCTTTTTTTACGATTGCATCGGCAAGCGGGTGAGCCGACATTTTTTCAATCGAAGCCGCCGCTGACAACAGTTCAGCTTCGTCGACGCCGCAAGGCACAATATCCGTCACTGATGGCACGCCTTTTGTTATGGTTCCAGTTTTATCCAACACGACAGTATCTGTCATGCGCACGGTTTCCAAAACCGCCGCTGATTTAATCAAAATGCCGTCGGAAGCGCCCCTGCCTATTGCAACCATCACCGCCGTAGGAGCTGCAAGTCCCAAAGCGCACGGACATGATATAACCAAAACACAAATGCCGATTGAAAGAGCAAATTCAAAGCTTTGCCCGTTAATCAGCCATATCAAGACGGAACAAAAAGCTATAAAAATTACGACTGGAACAAAAATATAACTTATTTTATCCGCAAGTCTTGCAATAGGAGCTTTTGAAGAGGAGGACTCATCTACAAGTCGGACTATTTTCGCAAGCAACGTATTATCGCCTATGGCAACGGCTTTCATTTTAAAATATCCGAACTTATTAATTGTTCCTGTTGTAACTTTATCGCCCACAGACTTATCTACAGGAAGGCTTTCACCGCTGATTGCAGACTCATCAACCGAGCCGTATCCTTCTTCAATAATGCCATCAACCGCAATAGCATCTCCGGCTTTAACAATCAAAATATTTCCGATTATGACATCTTCAACCAGTATTTTTTCTTCTCTGCCATTACGCATTACGATTGCAGTTTTCGGAGCGAGATTTATAAGTTTTGTTATAGCTTCAGACGTTTTGCCTTTTGCTTTGGCCTCAAAAAATTTTCCAAGAGTAATAAGCGTAAGTATCATAGCGGCAGATTCAAAATACAAATTCATGCTGAATTGATGTGCCAAATTCATATTTCCCGCGCTGATAACATATGCTATTTTATACACGGCATATATCCCATAGGTAAAAGACGCTCCGGAACCTAAAGCGATAAGCGAGTCCATATTCGGAGAAAGCTTAATCAGATTTTTAAATCCAGTTTGAAAATATCTATGATTGGCAAAAATAACCGGCAACACCAGCAGAAACTGGGTAAAAGCAAAAACCATAATATTTTGTTGCATGCCGACAAGAAAAGATGGCATAGGCATTGCCAGCATTTCTCCCATAGATATATAAAAAAGAAGCACAGTAAATATAGTTGATGTTATAAGACGTTTTTTTATTGAATATATTTCACACGCCGCCATATCAATCGGCTGATTATTTCTTTTTTTCTTTATTTTTGCGTTTTGAAGCACAGCTCCATATCCGATATCTTCAACTTTTTTAATAATTTGTTCTATGCCTACGATTGAACTGTCAAAAGAAACAGTTAAGGTATTTTTTAAAAGATTAACATCTGCCTTTTTTATCCCTCCTATTTTTGAAATGGCTCTTTCTATACGTGCCGAACATGCCGAACACGTCATACCTGTGATATTAAAAGTTTTCTTTTCCACAAAACTCCTTCTTCCTCAGCTTCTATAATCTATAACATATCGGCAGATATCCACCTTTTAACTAGCATTGTATAAATCAGTTATCTTTTAGCAAACTTGCCCATATTAAAATACTGCAAAATAACCAAATAAAAATACTTTTATAATTATTTTTCAAACACGAATTCAAGACCGCCAATTCTTACCAAGTCGCCTTGTTTACAGCCCATTTTTTCAAGCTCATCTTCCAGACTCATTTTTTTCAGTATGTTTTGATAACGTCTCAGCGCTTCATCTTCTGAAAATTTTGTCATTTCAGTTAAAGTCTCGATTTTTTTGCCGCTTACTACAAAAACGCCGTCTTCAATATGTATTTTAAATTCAGGTTCATAAATATACTTTTTAACTGGAATAATTTCTATTTCTTCTTCTATGTTTGAATATAAAGGTTTGTTCAACATTTTTACAATCTCCGCTAAAAGTTTTTCCGTCCCTTCACCTGTCGCAGCGGAAATAGTTAAGAATTTTTTTATTTTTAAGTGTTTTTTAAAATTTTTTATATGTCTAAGCGAATCTGGAAGGTCAATTTTATTTAATACTATTAAGATATGTTTTTTTGCAAGGTATTTCGAATATTTTTTAAGCTCATTATTTATTGTCTTATAATTCTCATATGGATCTCGGCCATCAAAACCACTTACATCAATTAGATGTATAAGAACTTTTGTCCTGCGTATATGCCTTAAAAATTCAAGTCCGAGACCTTTTCCTTCGTGTGCGCCTTCAATAATTCCCGGTATATCGGCTGCGACAAAATGTTTCCCTTTATAATTTACAACACCTAAATTAGGAACAAGAGTGGTGAACGGATAATCGGCTATTTTCGGTTTTGCAGCTGAAATTTGTGAAAGAAGCGTCGATTTTCCGGCATTTGGAAAGCCGACAAATCCTATGTCTGCAATAAGTCGCAATTCAAGATTTATTTCGACACTTTCACCCGGTTCTCCTTTTTCTGCAATTCTCGGAGCAGTATTTTTCGCAGTTTTAAAAGAAGCATTGCCTCTTCCTCCTCTTCCGCCTTTTACGATTAGAACTTTCTCACCGGCTGTTTTCAAATCCGCAAAAAGTTCGCTGTTTTTAAAAATAAGGGTTCCCAGAGGAATTTTGATTATTAAATCTTCGCCGTACTTACCATATTTGTCGCTCGGCTGTCCTTTATGACCGTCTTCAGCTTTAAATTTTGGTCTATAAGAAAGATCGAGAAGAGTGGTTTTATGCGGATCGGCTTCAAAATAAATATCTCCTCCTTTTCCTCCGTTGCCGCCGTTAGGACCTCCTAGAGGGACATACTTTTCTCTCCTAAAAGAAATACAGCCGTCGCCACCGCGACCGGCTGTAAGAAAAATATTTGCTTTGTCTATAAACATTTTTTAATCTACGGAAGAATATTTATGTAACATCTGTCGCCTGATTTTCTTATAAATTTAACCGTTCCCGCGACTTTTGCAAAAATAGTATTGTCTTTACCCATTCCTGCATTGACACCGGGAAAAAATTTTGTTCCGCGCTGACGCACTATAATTGCGCCGGCAGAAGCTTTTTGGTCTCCGTATATTTTTACGCCTAGACGCTGACCGTGCGAATCGCGGCCGTTATTAGAAGATCCTTGAGCCTTTACGTGTGCCATTTTATGTCTCCTGATAAAATTACAATTACTTTCTAACTTGCTTTAATTTTCGTTATTTCCAGTTCCGTGATATACTGACGATGTCCCTGCATTTTTTTATAGCCTTTTTTAGGTTTTCTTTTAAATACCAAAACTTTTGGCGCTCTTTTCTGCGACACAACTTTTGCTATAACGCTTGCACCTTCGACTTTAGGTTTCCCAACAAAGGCTTTATCGCCGTCCGCAAGTATAAGTACCTCGTCAAGAATCACTTCCTGCCCTACTTCCGCTTCTTTAAGTTTTTCTACTGACAAGATGTTTCCTTCTTCAACTCTGTACTGTTTCCCGCCTGTTTTAATGATTGCGTACATTTGACATACTCCTTTATAATCTGTATAATCTACAAAAATTAAAAAAAAATGTCAACCAACATACGATAAAATTAAGCAGGTGCCCAGTTCGACAAGGCGCCTTTTATTAGGAGCAAAAATGTATCTTTCAAAAAGAGTTCAGGCAATAAAGCCTTCACAGACTCTTATAATTGATGCAAAAGCAAAAACATTACGGCAGCAGGGAATAGACATAATAAGTTTTGCAGCGGGAGAACCGGATTTTGACACTCCAGACAATATTAAAGAAGCCGCAATAGCCGCAATAAACGAAGGGTACACAAAATATTGTCCTGTAGCTGGAAGCCCAGAACTGAAAAAAGCAGTTATAAATAAGTTCAAAAAAGACAATGGCTTGAATTATAATGCGGATGAGATAATAGTATCCTGCGGGGCAAAACACTCTTTATATAATCTTTTCCAGTCAATTATAAATGACGGCGACGAAATAATTGTTGCCTCACCTTACTGGGTTTCGTATACAGATATGATCATTGTCTCCGGCGGAAATCCCATAATAATAAATACTGATGACAAAAGCAGTTTCAAAATGACGCCGCAGTCAGTAGAAAAAGCTATAACTTCAAAAACAAAAGCAATAATCATAAACTCTCCTTCAAATCCCACAGGTGCGATATACAATTTTGAAGAATTGAAAGCGATTTCTGAAATATGTTTAAAACATAAAATACTTATCATATCAGATGATATTTATGAAAAACTCATATATGGCACGGCAAAATTCATTTCTGCAGCATCGATTTCTCAACAAGTAAAGGAAATAACCATAATTATAAACGGGGTTTCAAAAGCGTTTTCTATGACAGGATGGAGAATCGGTTATACTGCTGGCAATAAAGAGATTATTTCAGCAATGGCAAAAATACAAAGTCAGTCAACGTCAAATCCTACGTCCATTTCTCTTAAAGCAGCAGTTGAAGCTTTGAACGGAAATCAGTATGCCGTTGAAATGATGAGAGCAGAATTTGAAAAAAGAAGAGATTATATAGTTGAGCGGTTAAATAAAATAGAAGGGATATCATGTATAAAACCCAATGGCGCTTTTTACGTTTTCCCGAACATTTCCGGGCTTATCGGTAAAACTTTAGGCGGTAAAACCATAAAAAACGATTTGGAGTTTGCTGATTATCTGCTTGAAAAAGCCAAAATTGCCGTTGTTCCGGGATCGGCTTTCGGAGCGGAAGGATATTTGCGTCTTTCTTATGCAGCTTCAATAAAAATGATTGAAGAAGGAATGAACAGATTGGAATCGGTTTTAAAAATTTAGAAGCTTGGAAACAGAAACATGGGAACTAAATAATGGCAGCGGATACCAAGACAGAGATGACAGACAAGAGAAATATATTTTTCTACGGTTTGAGACAAGCCAAGCAGGAAGCAAACTTTTTTAAATATGCTTATAATTTTGTGTGAATTGACAATTCTTACATACGACATATCATAAAATGAACAATTTACAAATAAAAAAGTTAATCCAAGTGAACAGTCAAATCTGGTTCTAAGCTTTTGGTCATTTTTTTAATTATTGTCATCAAATCTTTCACCTATAAAAAACAATATTCTTCCAGCGGCAAAATAAATGAGAAAATATTTTCCCATTTCAACAGTCGGAGTTGCCAGTGAATGCCAGAACAAATCTACTATCGCGGCAATCGGAGACATGAAAAAAGTCAAAAGACCTGCAAGAATCGAAATTTTTATGTTCCCTATAAAATAATATGCCAGCCAGAATATGTACCATCTTACGATGATATATGCGGCGATTCCCATTCCCGTAACGCCAACAATTTTAAAAAATGCTCTCAATAAAACTCTTATCATCTTTTTGCTCCTTTAATCTACGGAAAAATATTTATATGTAAATTCTTTAAAACTACATTCATATTTTATCACTTTATTAAAGTATGTCCCAAATTTCGCAAAAATGTCCCTGCCGCAAGTTTTATTTATATTGACTACAAAAATTTCTGTATTTTTTCCCATCGCTTTTCTGTAATTGTACGCTCTCGTAAGTATATAAGTGAAATATCTGTCAGCTTCAGGAAGAGAATAACCTATGAAACACCATTTGTCCGCTTCCATTAAAAGTTTCTCAAGCCGCATCCATATCTGCACAAGATGCTTATTTTCATAAATTCTATTATAACTTGGGTATATAATATAAGGTTCAAGATTTGAAAGCCCGCAATTATAACATTTCGTGTTTTGAAGGATATCAGCAACTTTATTTTGCCTTGTGAGTTTTGA
This sequence comes from Candidatus Endomicrobium procryptotermitis, assembly GCA_031279415.1. Taxonomy (NCBI): domain Bacteria; kingdom Pseudomonadati; phylum Elusimicrobiota; class Endomicrobiia; order Endomicrobiales; family Endomicrobiaceae; genus Endomicrobium; species Candidatus Endomicrobium procryptotermitis. Next base: position 15,089 of record JAITIP010000040.1, read on the forward strand.
AAAAACATTGCCGCAGGAACGGCAAAACAGCCAGTTTACTGAACCATGAGGACGCAAAAGGTAAACTTTTCTCTTTCTCGGTTTTGCAAACCAAAGCTTCCGTCCAGCTTCCAGCGTATAATTTCCAAGCTCTATGCCATAATCCAAATCAAACGATTTGGTCTCATCTTTTTTATGCATTGAAAGTAAAACTCTGTCCAAACATATGTCATAGTTAAAATTAACGAACGAAAAGTTTATGTTTTCATAGTCATAATTGCCATAAATTTTAATCCCCATTTCGGTATAAGGACTTTTCGGCTGTTTTTTGCCGTCGATAAAGTTTTCGACTTTATGCTCTTCAAGCGTTGAATCTATTCTTGTGGCATACATTATGCCTCTTATCAAATCAGCATAATAAGCTCTGATTTTTTTAATATCTATGTTTCCTATATTTTCTCTTTTGTCAAGCGCAGTTTCCAAAATATTAAAAAGACTTTCAAGGCTGAGAGTTTTGCAGGCATCTTTGGCAAAAACCGAGTTTACGAGTTCATTTATATTTGATGAAATTCTAGTGTACTCTTTAAAAGTAACCGAATCTTTTTTATCCGGAGGAAAGGAAAAATTTCCTTTTACTATTTTATCCAAAATTTCGTTCTGTACCGCAATGCCGTCATCTTTGCTTGCACCTGCTCCCATGATAAAAACGGTTTTCTTATCAGCCGATACGGTAAAATTATCCATTTTGAATACCTTTTTAGAAGCTGAGTAATGACAAAAACAGAAGCTTGAAAGTCGGCAACAACAAGCAACCTTTCCGAGTTAATGTCAAGATTTTGCGATTAAAACGCACAAGATAAACAAGTTTTCTTTTATTGCTGTTGTTTAATTTGCCGTCTGAAGAAAGGGGCTATTCGTTAAAATACTCTATTATTATATTAGCTTTATACACTGATTTTATAGCATTTCTGAAATCGGCAATGAAATACAGTCTTATTTTCTTATTGCCCTGCAGAGATCCGTAATCGGCATAATTGTATCTAAATCCCCTTTTGTCCATAAACTTTATTTCGTCGCTGCCTTTGTGAAGACCCGTATTATTGTCAAAAGCGCTTATATCTCTTAAAAATTTCCATGGATCTTGCCAGTCTGTAAATACATCAGAATCCTCAATCGATGAAGGAGCTGGACGCCATCTTATAGGAAGCATTTCTAAAGAATTGTATTTTAAATTTACCAATCCTGAATTGGTAGTGCTGGTAATTTCTCCAGCATAAGTAAGATCTGAAACTGTAAAAGAAGATTTATTATCGGTATAGACCTGAACACCCCAGTTGTTTCCTTCAACATTATTTAGAGCAATTTCAATGTACTGCAAAGAGACCGCATTTTCTTCTTTATACTTTGCATTGTCCCAAGTTATGGATGAAACGGACAAACCGTCGGAACGATTTGCCAGTTCCAACGACAGGTTAGCCAAAGGAGCAGCTTTTTTCCATAAAATCGAATCTACAAACACTTCAATCCCCCACTCGCTTTGAGAACTGCCGGCATTATGCCTCATGATAAAAGGAAGCGTAACAAAACCTAAATTGTTTTTCGTTATTAATGAGCTTGAATCGCTCTTTAAAGGTATTGACACACTTTGCCAGTCTGTTGAGGATTGAACAAAACCTAACTCCGATAAAGTAAACCAGACCTGCCCCCCTATAGTTTCAAAACCTATTTCAAAATTTTCAGCAGCCGCAGAAGGCGACGAAATCCTAAGGCTGACCTCTATTTTCCCGCCATAATAAGAAGACATATTGTACATACCGTCGGCAAAACTAAAACCCCAGCCGCCCCAGCCTGAATCAGTTCTTTTAGCCGACATATAATTTTCTCCTTCAAACGAACCGCTGAAGGAAGTATAAGGCGTAAAACTAATAGTTCCTCCCCACGACTCCTGCTCAAGATTGTCTTGATACTCGTTTCCGCCAACTACGCCTCCCAAAAAATTATCGGAATAAATGCTGTAAACATCTTGTTTTGTATTAGAACTGAGATACGGGGAATATGACAAGTCTGTAGAAGTGTATTTAAAATCGGAAAAATTATCGGTTTGCACCATTGTGCCGGGTGGTATCATCATACTGCCGCCGTTAGGCACAGCAGGAACAGTAGCCGATGTCCTTTTAAAAAAATTGACAGTTTTATAGTTTTCTTTATCCGGATTGTAAGCTATAAAAGTCCTCACTCCGCTTTTATTAGTAACAAGAAAAGACGGCTCATTAGCGTAATAGTTTGTGTCGACGGTTCCCATGGCGTTAAAAAAATGTATGAAGTGATAAGAAAAGCTCATGCTGCTTCCATCGTCTCCAATGCCGGTATTAAAAGTATCAGGAAAATTTACAACTAGATTTGCACTATTCCAATCCGTCAGAGCCTTAGGTGCGTCAAAAAGAGATTCAAAACGAAGCCAAATATCTCTCCAAAGATTGTTTCTTCCGCTGGAAGTATCTCGACCCGACCAATATTCATTGTAAAAATTCTGTGCATAATTTGTATCATATCCCAAATACAACATAGACGGCGTAAGAGGCAAAACCTGAATACCCATTACTGTCTGCGTAATTTTAGGGTCCCACCACAAGCTCCAGTTAAATTTGCTGTCAAAAAGCATGCCAACACTTTTGTGATTGAAATCTAACGTTGTCCAAATATCGCCTTCTATATTAAAATAGTAATTTTTCGTAGCTTCATATTGCGTTGTATATCCGTAAACGCCTAAATTTATTAAAGTCTGGTTATTTGTCACGATACCCCATAAATATATGCCTGCCCAAGCATTCATAGCTTCTGAAGTTGATTCTTCATCATTGCCAAACCATGCGTCTGCGCCGCCTCTGCCGTTTGCCCAAGAGTGTCCTTCATACACATCAAAATTCCTTAAAAATGGAAAACTTGTGTCATCTCTGAGAGGATTGGCAAATTCCTTGATAAGCAAATCCACCATCCCTTTATACTGTGAACTTTCTGCAAAAGAAGGATCATATATTGCAAGTATTGCGGAAGCGTAAACAAAATATCCATAATGAAAATGATGATCGTTAAACTTACTTGCGCCGAAATCAGCTACATTTCCGGGCGTTGAGCCTATTATTCCGCCCCATGCTGAATCATACCCAAAATATTTTTTTGCATTTGTCCCGGAATACCAAGTTGAAAGTTCAGTTTTTAATCTATTTATCATAGAATCACGGTTAGCAAAATCGCCATTTTGATGAAAAACCGAAATTAAGTTTGCCGCTCTTGCAACAGCTTTTCCGTGATAATATGTGTTTGAATCGCCTTTCCACCCATTTTCTATGCGCGCTTGCGAGGGGTCAAAATCTTTATCGTAATTCAGATACTCCTGCAGTTTTGACTCGGCAGAAGCAGGAACTTCATAAGTTAAAAACGGCACAATACCATTAAAATTGTGTTTTGTTTGAAAAGAACTTCCAGGATATGCTTTCAACGTTCCTCTTATTGACGAATATTGATTAATTTGGCTGCCTAAAGAACTTGACAAATTTTTATAATGATGAGGATATAATGCAAAAATAGTTTGATTTGAAACAAAACTACCACCGCTTCGTTTAACATCAAAAGTGAAATTAAAATTTGTTGTAAGTGTAGCGTCGTTATTATATGTCCAGCTTACTTGCGTGTCCGTAACAAAATTATAAGCGTAATTATAATATTGCTGAAAAAGAGCAAAAGCTCCCGTGTCATCAGCAGTAGCAGACGGCGATTTTAAAAGAGCTATGGACAAGTATCTGTCGCTTTCATTTACGGCTGAAGCTGGGAAAGTTACGTTTACATAAGTCGTTTTCCATTGTCCCCACTGATATTTGCTTATATGAAATGTTGACCCACTCGGAGCATATACTCCGAAATACTGATATGTTTCGCCGTTTGTATTTATAAAATTTGCGGAATCACTTTGGTTTACGCGCATTTTTAACATTAAACTATCAGCAGATACGCTCATGCTTGCTCCCGAAGGATTCACATTAGTCATAGTACCGTTATTGCTAATATAACAAGTAAGGTCGCCGGCGTTTTCCGTAAATTTAGCGCGGAGCCTAGGAGTAATATTTGGAGAAAAATAATTGTAAGTAAATGCAAAACCCTTTCCGAAAGTCGTAGTGACTTTATTTGCGGAATTATTTCTGTCTTCCAAAACAGTTGTTACTGACCAATCTGAATAATCTTTTATTTTTATTTTATCTGCCCAAATAACCGTTGCATCGGCTATTCCCGCTTCCCCTGTAATAGTTGAGCCTTGAACCGCCAAAGGCAAAAGATTTTGCACATACATTTCATTTGCACCGTTTACCCCTATTAATTGACCGCCTAAAGAATACCCTAAACCAGCTCCTCCCCATGCAGACGGCGGCTCACTGTCCCAGCCGTAAGGAAATCTTGAATCATAAATCATCAACATAGGCGTAAGAGCTACTCTGTTGCCTATATTTGAGGCATTGGTACCGGTATCATCACGAGGGTCAGTAAAAAGCGACGTGTACCATTTATTTGTAGGATATGGAGAAAGTGAAGAAAAAGATGAATCAAGCCTTGCGGCAGGCATTACAGAAGTATAATTTTTTAAGCTTGCCGCGCCTCCTGGAGATGGTTTAAAAAAATTTCCAGGAAAAGACTTCAACATTATAGTTTTACTGCCATTAGAAGAACCCGTATAACCAGGACGCGGTCCTGCCTCTACAGACAAGGCAAATGCAGAAAACAAGAATACTAAAAACAGATACAATGATTTAAGAAAATACTTCACAAAATTAATCCTTCACGGAAAATCAGCCTAATTTTCTAGATATATTAATAGCGAAATATTAAGAAAATTAAACAAATATCTTTTTATATTTTTACATAACATATTTATTTTTGTTAATTATAAATTTCCACTATATTTTACCATATTTTATTTAAGATATGGATATATAACGCACTATTTCCAACACTACTATTTATAGGCCTATATTATTTTACTATAATTGTCTGTTAAGATTCAGTCCTATATTTGAACTAAAACCTCAAACGGACAGCGATTATTCAAATATAATCTGGTAATCTTCCCTATCTATATCGGTATTAGATTTGATTTCAACATCTAGTTTAAAAAGCTCTTTAAGCCGGGATTTGCGTTCGTTAAAATATTCCACAACATCAGGATTAAGCTTTATTTTGATTTTTCCGTGGTGCATATCGACGTTCATCTGTTCTATATCATCGCAAACGTTTATAAAAACAGATTCTTTAGAAAGGACAAGCCCCAACCCGCGGCATGTCGGGCACGTATCTCCAAGAAGGGAAAACAAAGATTCTCTCTTGCGCTCTCTTGTCATTTCAATAAGTCCGAGTCTTGTTATAGGCCATATTTTTGTTTTTGCTTTATCTCCTTTTGTCGCCGTGCGTAAAGCGTTGAGAACTTTTTGCCTGTTAGCCGCTTTTTTCATGTCGATGAAATCTATCACTATAATTCCGCCGATATTTCTCAGTCTTAACTGCCTTGCAATCTCTTCGGCCGCTTCAAGATTTGTAATCGTGGCGGTGTCTTCATGCGAAGCTCTGGCTGTAAATTTGCCACTGTTGACATCTATGGCGCAGAGCGATTCGGCTTCTTGTATTATAAGATATCCGCCGGACTTCAATCTTGCTTTATTCGAATGTAGCCTTTTAATCTCCTCTTCAATTCCATAGGATTTAAAAATAGATTGGCTGCCATTGTAAAGAACTATTCTGTCCGTCAGTTCAGGAGAAATAACTTTAACAAACTCCGCAACATCTTTAAGTTCCTTTTGGGAATCTATATGCATTAAAATCACATCTTCTGTAAAATAGTCTCTGACCGTTTGAAAAACAACACCTAAATCTTTATGTATCAGACTCATCGGTTTTGCATCTTCAAACCTGCGCACTATCAAAGCCCACATACGCGTAAGATATTTTATCTCTCTTTTTATTTCTTCTTCGGCCGCGTCTTCAGCTTCCGTTCGGACTATGATCCCGCCTGGAATATCCACTTTAAAATCTGCAACTATTCTTTTAAGCCTGTCATACTCTTTTTTATCGTCAATATTTTTCGATATGCCTATATTGTTGCTAAATGGCATATACACCAAAAGTCTTCCAGGAAGCGAAATATCCATTGTCACTTTAGACCCTTTAGTGCTTATAGGCTCTTTGTAAACCTGAACCATTATGTCTTGTCCAGGCTTAATCATTTGTCCGATATTTTTTTCATTTTTCTGAGCTACGATATCGTCGACTCCCAGATAAGCACTTTTGCCAAAACCTATATCGACAAAAGCGGAATTTAAAGCCGGAACTATGTTTTGGACTCTGCCTTTATATATGTTATTGAGGATTTTTTCCGACTCACGCCTTTCGATAAATAAATCAAAAAGTCTTCCATCTTCAAGCACCGCTACTTTTGTTTCTTCAAGAGTCCTGTTTACTACTATTTCTTTTTTCACTATTATTCCTACTTTTTTATCTTATTTATTGCTTCCATTACATTCTTAGCCGTTTGCGCATATATCGACGTTTCCTGAGAAACATCCACATTTTTTAAAACGGATTTGTTATCTACAAACACAATACCGCCAGAAGAAAGTGCATCTCTTAAAAATTCTCCGGTTTTAGCGGAAAGCGGATAGTCTGCTACCAAAAGCCTCACGTTTTTATTTTTGCACAATTCGTCAATTTTTTTTATATCGCTTATTATCCATTCGTTTATCATGCGCATTTTTATGTTATAATCGGTTGTATTGATGGCTGTTATCGAGTTGATTTCGGGTATGAATTCGCCAATATAACTTTTCATGACTTTTGTAAAGTAAAGAATCTCGGATATGATTATGCCATCATAAGACATATACATTACAGATAAACCTTTATAACATTGATTTGTTTTGTCAAAAGGATTTATTAAAATTCCCTCTTCAAACATTTTCAAAGCTTCGTTTACTCTTGAATTACCTGCATCCATCAGATACAAAGAGCCGAGCGTATAATAAAGTCTGGAATCTAAAGGTTTAATTCTCAGCATTTCTTTAATAAGCATCTCGGCTTCTTTATATTTCTTCTCATTTATAAAATCCCAGACAAGTTTATATCTGGCGTCGAAAGAAGCGCCAATGTCGATATTGGTCACAATATCTTCAGAAAGAACCAGAAAAGAAGGTATTATTTTAGGAGCATACCCATCTACTTTTTTGGGAGAAGAGCCTGCTATGGAACGATAAGCGGTGCAAAAAGCGTAATAGAGAGAAGCTTTATTGGAATGTGCCGCAGGAGAAGCATACATACTTGCCACTTCATTATTTAATTTTTTTACGGAATCAACATCGTTTTCATTTATAAAAGCATCCTGCGCAGTGTAAATGCCTTTACCTTTCAAGTATTCGGTAAACCCGTTGAGATTATAATAATTAGCCTCACCGACCATAATTACTATGAATTCCGTATTGCTGTTTGATTTTGAAAGAATATCACTTATAAGTTTCAGGCACTGGGCAGTATTCATATCAAAAAACGAATAATTATATACCGAAACTTTATTGGCTCCATATTCCCTATCAAGCAAAATCTGCAAGGTCTCTGAATAGATAGAACTTCCTCTATTTCCCAGAACAATTGAATCGCCTATGCAAAATATATCTGTTTTTCTCTGTTTTGTTGCTCCATAAACACTACAAAAAAAAATAACTATAAGCGCACATAAAAGTAAAACATTAAAAGCGCTACGGCTCATAAATTTCCCCGCTGGATACCTCGATATATAATTGTATTTTTTCAATATTATATATTCTAACATAATTTTTTTGGTTTTCTAATAGTTTTTTCAAAATCATCTCAGGTTTCACGGTTTTACCGTTTCCAAATCTCAACTGCATTGTTAATCCTTCTTTACTTATGTCAAACCGTTTTATAAGCGGCTTTGCGTCAATTTCCGTAATTTTTCCTTTTTTGTTTTTTTCAACCATTATCGAGTTACAGCTCATAAAGTCGTATATTTTTTCACGTGAAATATCGATATTTTTTATCGAAAACTCGGCAATATTGGCCAGCACGTCTATTGAAGGAAATGACAGAGGAACCCTTTTTGCATCCAAAATTTTAAAACCGCGCGGGAGAATATCAGTAAATCCGCTGATAACTTCATCCCTGCTGACTTTTTCAGTAAAATAAAGTTCCATATATTCGCATAAACTTTCATAGCCAACGGAAAGCGGAGGACCATAAGAAGATTTTACCTGAGGGCTAAAACCCGCTGTATAAGCCACCGGCAAACCTGAACGCCTTGCAGCTCTTCTGAAAACTTCTATCTGTTCTAGATGCGAAATAAATCTTGCCGAGCCTTTTTTCGAAAAACGCAAACGCATACGCATAATGGGCGGCAAAACCAAATTTTTGGGTTCTTCATAATTTTCCGGAAGCAGACACTGCGATTTGTCAAACTCATCGGACGAAATATCTGTGGTTTCATTTATTCCTTTTATGTAATCTGCATACAAGCTTTGTTTCGATACCAGAAAGTTCAGATGATCCCAAGGGAAAACTTCGTTTCTATTTCTTTCCCTGTATACGTAAAAATCAATATCCAATCCGCTTTCCACAACCGCTTCATTCCATATATCACTTCTAAACTTGTCAGACCATTGGTCAAAACGGGCACCCTTCTGCCATGCTTTATATATCACACAGGAAACGCGTCTATCGCCTTTTGCCAAAAAAGCTTCCAGTACGCTTGCAAGATGATTATGCGCTTTTATTTTAGCCGGCATGAGTTTGCTTAAATAATCTATTTTTTCTTTTATTCTTTTCGGTGCAACCATCGGCACCCATTGAAAAGCCGTCTGCGCTTTTGGCACAAAAGGAGAAACCGTAATGTTAAAATCAAGCCCTTTTGCTTCTTTTTTAATCAAACGCACCAAAGTATTTATTCCTGCTAAATCTTCATCGGTTTCCGTAGGAAGCCCTATCATAAAATAAAGTTTTATGACTTTCCAGCCCATAGCGTTCGCCGAAAGAAGAGTTTTTATAATCCGCTTTTCCGGCAGATACTTTCCGATTACATTTCTTAGCCTATCGGTTCCGGCTTCCGGAGCAAAAGTCAGAGTAGGCCTTTTACTACGATTAATATATTGTGCGACTTTTAACGAATGTTCATTGCAGCGCAGCGAAGGCAATGATATTCTTAAATTCGAAGCACCGTATAATTTATTCGTTTCGATAAGCAGTTTATCCAGATTTTTGTAATCGCTGCAGGAAAGAGACGAAAAAGCAACTTCTTCATAACCGGTATACGACAACCCGTATTTAACCGCTTCCAAAAGTTTTTCAAGCGGCCGCGAACGCCACGGTCTGTAATATTTTGACGCCTGACAAAACCGGCACCGTCCAGGACATCCTCGCGCAACTTCTATGTTTAATCTGTCATGCACCGTTTCTACAAAAGGCACTATCTTTTTTTGAGGAAAATATGCGTCTTCAAGCCGTAAAACGCTTTTATTTATCACAGCCTTTATGTCTGGACTTATCGGCGTAACGGATTTTATCGTCATATCTTCATTGTATTCGACATTATAAAGCGAAGGAACGTACACTCCTTTGATTTCCGAAAGTTTTTTAAGTCTTTCTTGCCTTGGGAATCCATACGTTTTTTTCCATACATCAATGACAGCCGGCATTGCGGGTTCGCCGTCTCCTATTACAAAAGCATCGAAAAAATCGGCAAAAGGTTCTGGATTTGTTAAAGCGGGACCACCTCCCAAAATTAAAGGTTCTTCCTCTTTTCTGTCTTTGGAAAAAACAGATATTTGAGCCAAATCAAGCATGTTGACAATATTTGCAGCAACAAGTTCGCATTGAACGGTAAAACCGACGATGTCAAAACTTTTCAAATCGCTTTGCGATTCCAATGAAAAAAGCATGAAATTTCTTTCACGCAAAATATGTTCCAAATCCATGTCCGCAGCAAAACATCTTTCGCAGCGGGCGAGCTTTTTTTCATTAATTAAATGGTAGAGAATTTCAATGCCAAGATTGGAAGCGCCGACTTCGTAAATGTCAGGAAAGCACAGACAAACAGAAAAATCAGCAGACATATCTGCCTGATACGAATTTAATTCTCCATTAATATATCTTGAAGGCTTTTGTACAAGAGCCAGTATCTCATCAATTTGAGCGTTTCTCATTAATTGTAACCATTTTCTTATTTTATGCGGTAAGTAAAAAATTGGACATTAAATATTTATTTTATGGGTATTACCAATCCGACTTCGGCGGGACTTCTATAAACCGAAGAATTCATTTTATTTTCATTGTATATACCGTTAAGCCATTTTTCCCCTTCTTCTTTTGACAAGAACTCAACGATACCTTTGGTGTTTTCTGCAATTCTCACTTTATAATCTAAGAAATTACTTATTCTTTTCGGCGTCCATTGAATTATCCATGTTTCCGATATATTTTCCAAAGATGCACAGCTGCCTAAAGCATCGTCAACGGACTGAACAGTCGCAGCTGTAAATTTTTCGGACATTATAGCGTCGTATTCTTTTGCATTCTCTTTTGAAGCTCCGTTTTGTTTTAAGAAATTGACCATAACTTCGTTACCAGCGGCATAATCGAGCGCAGTAAAGCCCGTTTTTTTTTCCTGAGCGTTTACATCGGCTCCATTATCGATTAAATATCTGGCAATATCTATATTCCCTTTCATAACGGCCGTCATCAAAGGCATTTTGCCATTTCTTCCTGCTTTATTGACGTCGGCGCTGTTCTTAATTAAAAATTCGACCATATCAAAATTGTCTTTCAAAACTGCAAGATTTAAAGCGGTTCCGTAATAACCGGCAATATCTATATTTGCGCCGTTGCTCAGCAAAAGCTTAACTGCATCGATATTCCCATTTGTGACACCTATCATCAGTGCTGTACCCCCGTTGTTTTTTACTATATCGGCACCGGCTCCATTTGCCATAAGCAACATGGAAGCTTCTATATTGCCGGCATAAACGGCAAGCATTAAAGCTGTACAGCCATTTTTATTTTTCAGATTTACGATGGCTTTGCATTCTATAAGTGCGTTGAGTATCTCGGTTTGATTTTTACCATATCTGGCGGCAAACATAAGAGCAGTCCAACCTTCTTTAGTCATCGAATTCACGTTAGAACCCGCCAGCTTCTTTACCATTTCGATCTTACCCTGATATGAAGCAATCATAAGCGGCGTCCAGCCTTTATTGTTTTTTGTATTAATATCGGCACCTTTTTCAATCAAAACATCAACCATATCGCTCTTTCCATTATATACGGCTGCTGCTAAAGCCGAAAAACCGTTATTGTCTTTTGCGTTTATGTCAATCCCTTTTTCAATCAATAAGTAAACTGTATCTTTATTTTCCGCTTCGGCAGCCCACATTAAAGCGTTCTCATGAGATTTATTTTTATCGTTTATTTTTGCACCTGCGTTTATCAGTTCATTTATTATTTTTTCATTTCCTGTTCTAGCCGCATGCATAAGCGGGGTAGAACCAAGCGCATCTTTTTTGTTTATGTCTGCACCTCTGAAAATAAGAATATGCACTTCAGCAGCCCTGTTTTCAATTATTGCCGCAGATAGAGGAGTAATTCCTTTTTTATTGGTAATGTTTATATTAGCATTATTATTTAACAGCAGATTTATCATTTCTATACTACCGCTGCGGACAGCTATAAGTAAAGCCGAAGATCCGTCTTTTGCAACGTCGTCAATTTTCGCTTTATTGGCAATAAGCATTTCGACAATTTCCATATTACCTTTAGACACAGCAATCATCAAAGGTGTAATTCCTAAATCCGTTTTTTCGTCCACATTTATTTTAGTTTGGCTTGACAATACGATTTCACGGACTTTTTCGACGTCATTTTCATAAACCGCAGACAAAAGCGGCATTTTTATGTTGTCTATGCCTTCACCATATTTTATACCGGCAAGAACGCCTTTCGTATTGTCGGCAGCTTCTGCTTTAAGAATTTTTTCAAGTTCTTTGTAGCCGTTTTCTTTGGCATATGCCAAAACTTTTTTTCCTTTACTGTCTTTAAAATTTATATCGGCTCCGTATTTAATCAATTTCTTAACCGTGCTTATCCTGTTATTTTTTACGGCAAAAAACAAAGCCGTCATACTTTCGTTATTTCTCTCGTCAACTGCAGCTCCTTTCGAATGTAAAAGAGATACCAGCGTGTCATATCCTTCCGCAGCGGCAAACATCATAGGCGTATTATTCGTTTTCTCTTCTTTTGTGTTAATGTTTGCGCCTTCCGATATTAAAAGTTTAGCGATTTCGGGTTGTTTATTTTCAACTGCTTCAATAAGAGCGGTCTGTCCATCATTATTTTTGAGTTCCGTTTCCGCTCCATTTTCCATAAGTATTTCTATATACTCTCTGTTTCCAGCATATGATGCAAGCATTAAAGGAGTCCAGCCCATGTTATTTCTAGCATTGACTTCGGCCTTTTTGTATATAAGGTCAAGAAAAATGTCTGAAGATTTGCAGTATCTTGCCGCATACATCAAAGCGTTCCATCCTTTCGAATCTTTAATATTTACGTTTAAACTTTTACTTATAATTTTGCGGGCTTCTTTATCGTATCCATTTCTTAAAGCAAGCATAAGAGCCGTTATTCCGTTATTGTTTCTTATATCCGTATCAGCTCCGGCATTAATAATAAACTCGGCCAACTCATAATGCTTATTGTCCAAAGCTATTATAAGAGCTGTAAAATTTAAATCATTTTTTGCATTTATTTCGGCGCCTTTATCTATAAGAAGGCTTATTATTTCGCGATCGCCTTTCTCGGATGCAAACATCAAAGCAGTCCACTTATTTTCATTTTTTACGTTTACATCGGCACCTGCTTCTATGAGCAGTTTCGCCGTAGACAAATTTCCGCTTTTAATCGCAATCATTAACGGCGTCCAATAAGAATTGTTTTTTGCGTTTACATCGGCACTGTCATCTATTAAAAGTTCCGTTATGAAATCGTTTCCGTTTCTGGCTGCAAACATCAAAGCAGTCCAGCCGCTATTTTGTTTTGCTTCGGTTTGTGCGCCGTTATCTATAAGCATTTTTACTATATCTTTATGTCCTTTTTCCGCGGCATGTATAAGAGGAGTCTCACCCGTATAATTTCTGGCGTTGACATCTGCCCTTCTGTCTATTAAAAACCTCACCATGCTGCTATTGCCGGAATGTGCGGCAAACAATAAAGCCGTCCAACCTTCATTTTCTTTAGCGTCAATATCCGCGCCTGCATCTGCAAGCAAAACGGCTATGTTTTTATTACCGCTTTCAACCGCAGCCATCAGAGCCGTAAGTCCTTTATAGCTTTTTACATTGACATCCGCATTCTTTTCCAAAAGTGCTCTGACGACAGCGACATCGCCTTTTTTTGAAGCAAGCATTAAAGGCGTATAACCGTCGGTATCATCTCTCAAATTTATATCAATATTTTCTCCAAAATTTATTAACTCAATCGCCGCCGAAGAATTGCCGAGAATAATCGCTTCAGTAATTTCGTCCGCAGCAGCATTTCCAGCATATGCATAAACAACAAAAAACAAGGCAAATAATAACTTTCTTTTCATTTTCAACCTCTCACATATATAATTATCAATTATTATTATAGCAAACAAATGCGTATTGTTTAATGGGAAGCTGAACAACGGATTTAATCGCGCGCTAAAGCAATCACATACACCTTTGACGCTCCTGACTCTTTAAGAACTTTTGCGCAGGCAGATGCCGTTGCAGAAGTAGTAACAATATCATCCACAAGCAAAACATTCTTCTTTTTTATCAAATTATGATTTTTTACAACAAAAGAATTCTTGATATTTTCGGTTCTTTCTTTTTTGGAAAGTTTAAATTGTGGTTTTGTTATTTTGCTTCTTAAAAGAATTTTTTCAGATACCGGTTTTGAGATGCTTTTACCGACTTCCAAAGCAAGCAGCGCTGCCTGATTATATCCTCTTTTTATCCTTCTGACAATATTTAATGGTACGGGAATCACGATGTCGGTATCATTAAAAAAGTCGTTTTGTTTTAAAACTTCGATCACGCCTTGTGCTAGATCTGCAGCCAAAAATATTCTATCAAAATATTTGAATTTCAATATCAATCTTCTGACGGAATTTTTATATAAATAAGCCGCTCTCATTTTGTCAAAATGAAACTCTTTAGGGTTGTGCCGGCATACATAACAATGCTCACCTCCGTCTTCTAAAGGTAAACCGCATTTATGGCAGATAAAGCCTTTTATTTTATCTAGACTATTTCTACAGCCATCGCAGACTCTTTCTTTTGAAACAGCAGACATCAACTTTCCACAACACGAGCAGGTAACCGGATAAAAAAAGGCCAAAATTCTTAACAATAAATTTTTTATATCGTTTATCAAATTTTCTCCGCAGGTTAAAACAAATTCCACACGTGCTGCTTTTCAGGTTATTCTGTTTTATTTACTACAGATGGTGCCTTCCAGCTGCCGTCAAGAAGATTATCTTTCGGCCAATAACATCTAAGCGCTACAGAAAACTCTTCTTCACCGCAAGGAAGCCAATTACTTTGTTTATCTTTGCCCGGATTATCTTTCTGAATATAAATTTCAAGAGAGCCGTCTTTATTGAATCTCAGGTTATCTTTACTGCCCAATGAAAACCTTTTTATTGAATTTTTGACTAAATAACCGGAACCATTGTACAAAGAAACACTCCATAAAGCGTTTGCGGGAGGGATTTCATCTTTTTTAAAACTTAAAACATATTTTTTCGAAAAATCATATTTTTCATTGTCTGAATCGGCATAAGAATATATGCAGACAATGTCATCATTAAGACTTGCCCCGAAATTTAAATATGCGGTTTTAGCTCTAAGAGTATAATCAACTTTATAACTGCCGAAAGCAAGATTATAGTTCCAACCTTTTTCCGCTCCTTCCATTTTTATGCTTTCTATATTATCTTTCAGCCACCTCGGTATCTCTTTAAAAGCTTCCTGCGTGTCAAAGTCAAATGTTGAAAGATCGAATCTCATTCCCGGAGCTACGCCAATATCCAATATTTTATCTAAAATTTGTTCATCTTGTGAATAAGGCGGATTTTTAAGCATTAAATTATTAAAAGTATTAAAAAAATCACTTATATTCATGGAAAAAACCTGTTCCAAAGGAACTTTTACAGATAAAGTATCATCTGCTACACCTTTAGGAGCGTCATATTTTTTATCGTAAGAACTTAAAGGGTACACCTTTATCGCATTTTGAATCTTTTCTACATCCATTTCGTCTTGTGCATTTTTCACCTGTATTACGCCTGTCACTAATACCATGTTAGTATTAGATCTGTATTCTTCAAAACCTTCGGGAAGAGTGCCTTCCCAGTGTGTTCCCATAACGGCAAATTTATAAGCATTAGTTCCATTTGTGCGTCTTCCAGATGAAGCTAAAACATCAGTCCAAGCATTTATGATTGTAAAAAGAGTGTAACGGTTTGAGGTATCGGGAATTTCAAATAATATCGGTTCTTTCGACAAGTCCAGCCATGCTGCAGAATAAAAAATATCAGAGAGCGGCCTTGTAAAATTCTTAAATTTATCATCGGCAAAAGAATGGAAATGCCTTATTTGATTAACTGGAAGATTTTCAGTGTCGGACAAAGGATTTGTCATATATCTTTTTGTGATTTCAGCTAAAACCATCGGAAATCCATAGACATAAGCTTCTTTGGCAATCTGTACCATCTGCATTCTTTTCATAGCTATATTGTCTGGTTGCGATTGAGCAGCCTCTTTACCGCATCCAAACAAAAATGCCGAAATGCAAAATATAAAAGCGGTAAAATATAAAACTGCATTTTTCATAATATCCTCCGCAAAATAAATAACTAAAAAATCGTGATACTTATCGGACAATGATCTGATCCTTGTACAGAACTGAGAATGTCAGCCATTTTTAAATATTTGAGTGCGCTTTTGGAAACGTAAAAGTAATCTATTCTCCAGCCGACGTTTCTAGTGCGTGCAGCTGTTTTATAATCCCACCATGTATAATTTTCTGCTTCTCTGTTAAAATGCCTGAAAGAATCGACAAAACCCGACTGTTCAAGATCGTCAAGTTTTTTTCTTTCGATTGGCATAAACCCTGACACACCTTCATTTTGTTTCGGCCTTGCCAGATCTATCTCATGATGAGCTGTATTATAATCTCCACAGATAATTACATTTTTTTTGCCGTATTTTCTCAAATATTTGATAAAGTAATCGTAAAAATCTAATTTGTAGTCTAGCCTTTCTTTTGAAGCTCCACCATTAGGAAAATAAATATTAAACAGAACAAAATTATCAAATTCGAGTTTTAAAACTCTGCCCTCAGAGTCAAACTTTTCATTTTCAATACTTGTCTCTATGGATAACGGTTTTATTTTTGACCATGCCGCAACTCCGCTGTAGCCTTTTTTTTGTGCGCAAGAACAGTAAAAATTATATCCTTCCGCTTCGGCAAGTTCTTTTGGAAACTGCTCTTTTTCGGCTTTCGTTTCCTGAAGGCATACGATGTCCGCGTTTTCACTTTTGAACCATTTTGCAAAATCTTTTTTGTAAACGGCTCTTACTCCGTTGACGTTCCACGATATTATTTTCATTTACAGATACAGACCTTTTAAAAAATCCTGCTTTAAATCCTTTTTATTTTGTCTTTGTGATAATATTTTTCAGCAGTTTCAACATTTCTGGGCATCTCGTTTCCTTTCATCTTTATATGCAAGACAAAAAATACAGGAATTATCTGGACAGCCTAAAGTGGACTGAAATATCAGACTGTCCGCTTCACCAAGAGGTTTTATTGCCGTACTCCCTTTGTAATTAAGAAGTATTTATTTCTCTTCCGATTCCAATACGAATTTAGCCTCTTTAATATTAATTTCAACCTGTTTAGCGCTTTCGGAATCGTTTAATGCTTTATATAAATTAAGAGACTCTTCAAACATTTCAAGAGACTCCTTTATTTTTGACTTATTGCCTTTTTTCTCCGCTTCGGTAAAAACAATCAAAGCGAGATTGTTTTTTATTTTAGCAAGAAGTTTTTTATTATTGGGCTTTATTTTTTTTAAAGCTTTTTCGTATTCCTTAGCGGCTCTTGAAAAATTTCCAACGGCTATATATTTTTCCGATTTTGAAACATACCATGCAGACAAAACTCTATCGGCTGAGTTATTGATTAAACCTATTATGTCTATGAGAATTCCCGAAATGACAAGCCCGGCGATAAATCCCACAATTATGGTTACGGCAGGCTTGTTTTTTTTCATTTTAAAATTTCGCGTTTAGGATAACCATAAAAGGAATGGACGAATTTTTAATGAAATTTGCGATGCCTAATTGAACTCCGTAAATGTCATCAGTCTTATTTACGATTCCGAGCTGAAGACCTTTAACGGATTTTGATTTATTAAAAATACCAATCTGCACTCCAGCAATATGCCCTTCGTTAAAATTTACGAAGCCACATTCGAACCCGCGCAAAGCTTTTGACCAATTTACAATTGCTACTTGAGCACCTATTATGTTTTCTGTTCTTCCATAGATAAAATTCCATGCCAGCCCTATTACTTTAGGCGTGTCAGACCCTAGACCAAACTCCAAGACGCTGACTGAATCGTCAGAAGGTAATGCAGTTTTCTCCCAAAGAGACAATTTAAAAGGAGCTTCGGCCATAGAAATGCATGAAAACATTACAACCACACATACCGACAGCAATATTTTTCTCATAGCAAACCTCCTCTATCTTTTGTTTTCAGATATTTACATCTGTTTTTATTTATTGGCTTTTTAAGTTTCTATATTTCAAATTTAACATTAAGGATGACCATTACGGGCACATAGGAATTTCTCATAATATTAATAAGTCCGAGCTGTACGCCTTTTGCGTCTCTTGCCGTGTTAATCAACCCAATCTGCAAGCCTCTGAAAACGGTTGCAGAGTTTATAAGACCAATCTGCACTCCGTTCATCTCTTCGGCAACTTTGTTAAAAATAACGCCAATCTGCAATCCGCGAAAAAATTTTGCCCTGTTAACTGCACCAATCTGCATACCGCTAAAATCTCCATCGTGATTAGTAAGATTCGAAATCCCCATCTGAAGTCCGATAAATTTACGAGACCTTGTAACAAATGCAGTCTGCAAACCTATCATATTGTCTGATTTTGAAAATAAAATATTGTACTGAATGCCTTTTAGTACAGGAGAATATGACGCAAGCCCCAATTCAACTCCATAAACATCTCCTACCGGAGGCAGAGCTATCTTTTTTCCCCACACAGAAAGTTTTAATGGTGTAAATGCTGCAAAAGCGCTGACGGAAAACATCGCAATAACTGTCACTGCTAATAAACATCTTTTCATTGTAAAACGTCCTCCTTTTTACTTTACTTCAAAAACAACTTTATGTCATTTCTTAATTTATCTATTCCATTTCTCTTTTTCGCACTTACGGCAAATACATCTTTTTTATCTATTTCAAAATATTCGGATATTTTATTTTCAACCTCAGGCATATTGACTTGCGGAATTTTGTCGCATTTGTTTGCTACGATTTTAAAATCGATTCCATTATCTTTAAGCCAATAAGCCATGTCATAATCCAGTTCGGTCGGTCCGACAAAAGCATCAACTATTATGTAAACAGCTTTTTTTGTTTTTCTTTCAACTATACAGTCTTCTATCATTTTCTGCCAGTGTCTTTTTTCTTTAGGGCTGACTCTGGCAAAACCGTATCCGGGAAGATCTATTATCCATTTTCCCGTTGAAACGTCATATACGTTAATCGTTCTTGTTCTTCCTGGAGTTTTTGACGTATACGCAAGTTTTTTCTGCGAACATAAAGCGTTTATAGTGCTGCTTTTTCCCACATTTGAACGACCACAAAAAATAACTTCTGCAATATTTTTAGGAAGAGTTTCGGCTTCTGTCACTGCCATGAAAAAAGCCATTTTTTCAAGCATTAATTTCTCATTTTCGCCAGCAGCCTCAGCAATTCAAGATAAAGCCATATCAGCGTCACCATAAGCGCAAACGCTCCATACCATTCCATATATTTTGGCGCTCCGACTCTGGCTCCGTTTTCAATCAAATCAAAATCGATAATAAGATTAAAAGCCGCAATTGAAACTACAAACACGCTTATACATATTCCCAACAGAGAAGAGTCATGTATATAAGGAAAATTCGTTCCCGCAAACGTATTCATAAGCAAATCTATTATATATACGAAAAATATCGCCAAAGTAGCCATAATTACGCCTTTTTTAAATCTTGGCGTAGCTCTTAACACGCCGCTTTTGTATGCCGCAAGCATACAGAACAAAACGGCGATTGTCAAAAGTATGGCATTGATTACAATGCCGGGATACATTCTTTCAAAATACAATGAAAGAGCTCCCAAAATCAAACCTTCGGAAATCGCATAAAACGGCGAAAGAAACGGAGATGCTACTTTCTTAAATGCCATTATAAGAACCAAAATTACCCCTGTTATGATAAGCGGAAATATTAAAGGCACAGTAATATGCGGATGCGTCCATGAAAAAACTGCGCTCACTCCTAACAGCAACCACAAAATTATACTTTTGTTAATCGTTCCTGAAACGGTCATCCCTTCCGAGATTCCCTGATTTCTAAATACTTCTTCCTTTAAAAGCGGATTTGCCATTTTTGCCTCCCGGGCTGTTTTTAAATATGCCCTTTTATTTTTCTATACGACTTTGTTATGATATTTTTCTGATTTACAAAGTAAAGAAGTTCCACTGCCCGTTCTATAGACGCCCATTCTAATTGCGCTATTTCTTTCCTATCGTAATTTAAAGGCTGCGAAAAAGTTTGTGCAAGAAAATAAATTGAATGTTTTTCTGTCGTCATGCCTTTTGTCTCGGGACGAGTGCCTTCAATTATATAAATGTCTTCTTCTTTAAATCCTTCTACAAAATTCATATCTTTAATTCCGGTTTCTTCAAAAATTTCTCTTTTCGCTGCATGTAATCCTGTTGTATCGCTTTCTTCAATATGCCCTTTCGGGAATCCCCATTTATCGCTTCTTTTTGATTTAACAAGCAGAAAAAGAGGTTCTTCATTTTCTATCTTATATATTACTGCACCATAAGAGTATTCTTTCAGCATTGTATCCTCTAATTTTAATTTCTAAATATATTGAAAGAAAAACCCAAAGCGACATAAATAAGAGTCTCGATGTCTTCAGTCCAGCTATGAGCCGTGATTCTAGCATTTTCAAAATAAACTTTATAGCCGAATTCTGTAGTAAACCACGGACCAGTTTTCAAAAACAGCTTGTTTTCCCATCTAAAATCTTCTCCATCTTTAAAAGTTTCATATATTCTGGCTTCAGAAACAAATTTTGCATCTTTATGAAAAAGTAAATCATAATTGGCAACAACTTCCGCTCCAGAATTTCTTTTATTGCCGTTTATAGAGTCATCAATCTGTTTGAGCGCTACACCTGCTCTCAACTTAAGAGCATTGATATTGTTCGAAAAAACTGTAAAGTTAAAGCCGGCAGACTCTATATAGCTTACGGGATCCATAAACTTATTATTTTGCGACTGCACGTAAAATGAAACATACGGCTGCAGCAATTTATAAATTTTATAGGTATAAACAGCGTTAAATTCAAAATGATCAATGCTTATCTCAGAGTTCTTTTTCGTCTCGCTTTCACCATATTCTTCTTTAAAAGTAATAAGCCAGTTTGATTTATAAGAATCGCGTTCAGCGCTTAAAAACAATTTAGCCTGCCACATTCTTGAAAAGCTTTCTTTCCCCGTCCAATTTTTGCTTACCGCCGTTTGATTATATGCCCAAATTAAAATTCCAGAAGTTTTCCAATTTACTTGCGCCGTCACAGGTTTTTGTTCGTCATTTGCATTGCTCTCATCCTGTGAATACAAAGCCGCAGACACTGAAATGCAAAACACTACTGCAAATAATAATCTTTTCACTTAACTTAAACTTTTGCCCTTTTTATATTTCTTCTTTTGACACTATTTTATCCGCTTTTATAAGCTCGTTACTTATTTTATATATTATTTTTTCTCTAGGCAATATCCCCATCTGTTTAAACATTACATCCCCGTGACCTTTGTTTACCGACATTCCTTCAATAAAATGTATTATATCCGATTCGTTTAAAAGATTTGCAAGCTTTGCAGGCGGTGTCTGTGCTTTTTGAAGAATTTCTTTGTCATTTATAATATTAAAACACTGATTTAAAGTTATCGCGCCTTCGGAAGCAAAGTCTAGACCTTCTATTTCATATTCTGGAGGAATGAAATCCATAAAAAAAGACGCGTCAATTTTAGCCTTCTTGCCGCTCACTCTGCAAAAAATGTCCATTGTTGTTGAGCCACACACGGCTTTTTTCCCTTCAAAAGAAAGAAGCTTTTCAACGGCTTTTTCATCATCTGTTTTTAACAGCGGCGGTCCAGAAAAAACGCAAAATGCGTTCGACTGTCTAGCCGAAAGAATTACTGTGGTCATGTCATCATCAAAGGATCCTGAAATTTCACGCGCTTTTAACGTAAGCATTTTTGGCATATCCGCAAGCATAACTTTATGAAGGTTAAAATTTAGAATGTCTAAAGCTCCTTTCGCACCTAAGACTCCGGACGATCCCATTCCGGCCTGCGTTATGCCGTCAGAAACAAAACATAGAGCGTCATTTTCTTTTAAACTGAAGTTTGCTTCATGAAAACTTCCAACGCGGTCATATTTTACCGAAGACCATTTTCCTCCATCTTCAAGCATAAACGGCATAGGCATTTCATAAGCGGCCGCAATAACTTTTCCATCGGGAAACAGAACCGCTGCAGACAGCGCACAATAAAAACTGTCCGATGTCTTTGACTTTTCCATTTCGGAAGATATGCGTTCGAATATTTTTCTCAGCGACAGGCCACTTAAAGACAAATTTTTTACCCTTTCGCAGCACATACCAGCAGCAATATTTGCTTTAATTCCCGAACCTATACCGTCGCATAAAATCGCAAGGGTATAAGTGGATTTTCTTAAAATTCCGAAAATGTCTCCGCAGACGCTTTGATTGTTTTTTGATATTGCAAAAACATAATCGTCAAAATAAAGTCGTTTATTGTTCATCATCATTTTCCAAAATTTTAAGAAGCTGGTTTAAAAGTTCTTCGCTTTTAGCCGTGCTTTCTCCCAGAAAAAGCGCCATTTTTTTTGCGCTATCAATCTGATGTTCAAGAAGTTCTTTAGCTTTAAGAAGAGTTTGTTTTTTTATTTCGTTGAGCCTTTCTTTATCGCGGGAAGTTTTCGTTATGTTTATAAAAATTCCTATATATTGCTTATCATCTTTCACAAAATATACTATCTGCCTGCATTTAATGCCGTAAGCATCATAAGAAACGACACTGATTCTGCTTGGCTCTTTAGAGCTTGCCAACATGTAAAATTCCGAAGGGTCAAAAAGCGCAGAAATATGTTTTCCTATAAGAGCTTCTGAAGTTAGAAACATTCTTTTAAAAGCGTCATTCATAGACAAAATATTAAAATTATTATCGGTAATTATTATGCCATTCGGGCTTGTTTCAAATATTTTGTCGGCTTTTACTTCCGCCGCTTTTCTCATAAAAGGAATGCACATTTCGGGTTCGGCCGTTTTATCAAGTACAGCGACAGCTTTGTCGCGGCAGCTGTCATATCCGCAGGCACCGCAGTTAAGTTCGTCTTCTCTTGTAAATTTACCTGTCTTTTCCAAAACTTTCCTTATTTCTTCTTCGGAATATCTTATGTGTTTTACGTTATAGTTCGGTAAAAAATTAATTTTCAGCGATTTAACATCAACTTCCGGCGTTTTCCCAGATACTTTTGCCATTGAAGCGTAATTTATTATGTCTTTTCTTTTTTCGAATATATTTTTATCGTTTCCAATCCCCGGCCCGTTTATGCATCCATTATCACAAAATAGAGGCTCAATTAAAACACCATCAGAACAATCTATATCATCAACGGCGTTTTTTAAATCTTCAAAGCCACTGACATGAAAAATTTGTTTGTCCAAACCGTCGTTTTCAATCGAAGCGGTTTTCAAAAGCCCGCCAGGAAGCGGAAAAAATCTCGATTTTCCGGGAACCTCTTCATCAAAGCAGCCGTCCTCAAGAGACAAAAGATTTATGCCATTGTCTGCAAAAAGCTCTTTAAGCTCGGCAAAAGTTAAAGCGTATTCGACAGAACCTTTGGCGTTTTCCCAAAGAATTTCACTTTTTTTTGCAACGCATGGACCAGCAAAAATTATTTTTACCTCTTCTCCGAATTTTTTCTTTATCTTTTTCGCATGCGCTATCATCGGAGAAACGACATTTATAAGATTTGCGGTATTGTCTTGCCTGTACATTGTCACATAATTTACAGCGGCCGGACATGCTGTGCATATTTTTGTTTTATTATCTTTAGCGGCGCGTTTTGCCGTGGCTATCGCCGTATCGTAAGCGCCTATCGCAGTTTCTGCAACGTGACAAAAGCCAAGTTTTTTTAATGCCGTAGGAATCTTTCTTATTTCAGTACCGTCAAAAGCGCAGACAAACGACGGTGCCAGTGTTATGGCAATTTTCAATTTATTTTTCCTGCTTTCTTCAAGCAGCATTTCAACATTTGAAACGTCGTTTCTAAAAGTTTTCGCACCCTGCGGACACTCTCTTATACACGTTCCGCAGACTATGCATCTTTCATTGTTTACATTTGCCTGTGAACCGGAAAAACTTATCGCTTTTACGGGACATACCCTTATGCACCTGTAACAGTCTTTACATTTCGCCGACAAAGTATATACAATTTTTTCAGCCATTTTATCACCTTAAATCGAATTCTTTTAAGATTTCGTAACGGTTTATGCCTGGCCGCAGAACGCTGTTGACCAGAACGACTTTTTTCACCGTAAATCTTCCGAATTCTTTTTCTTTGATAAAACTTTCCGACAAATATTTATCCAGCAGGCTTTCCCTAACACAGTTATTTCTAAACCGCACCAAAGTTATATGTGCGATGTACTCATTCTGCGAATTGTCCATGCTCAAAGCCATTTTTTTTAAAGAAAACGTTTTGTCTTTGACACCCGCCCATAAAACATCTGCATATTTACTGCGCGAAAAAAAATTGACGCCTTTAACTACAGCTTCAAATTTTCTTATACCTTCAATTGCATTCTCAACAATTTTCAGACATTCTTCGCAATCTTTTTTGCCAAAATATTTGACTGTAATATGCATTTTTGCGCACATAACAGCTTTAACTTTAAAATATTCTGCCGCAGTTTTTGAAAACGCATATATTTTCTCCGCAATATCTGAGGAAATAAATACTGCGGCAAACAATCTCATCTCTTTTTGCCTTTTGAGATACGTGCAGACGTCTTTTTTGCATCTTTATCATTTAAAATTTTGCGGCGCAGTACATCAAGAGCAGTATTTGCCGCACGTTCTCTGATGTCTTTTCTGTTCCCTGAAAAGTTATATTTAAAAATCTGTGTCCCTTTTTTTGAAGCGATTGCAATAAAAACAAGCCCGATGGGCTTTTCTTTTGTCGCTCCGCCGGGTCCTGCTATACCGGTAACCGAAACGGCATAATCGCAATCCGAAACACGCAGCGTCCCTTCCGCCATTTCTTTAGCCGTTTCTTCACTTACTGCACCAAAATCTCTAAGCGTTTCTTCTTTAATTCCGAGCAGTTTCATCTTTGATTCATTTGAATAAGTTACCGCTGAACTTTTGAAATATGCCGAACTGCCAGACGTGTCGGTAATCTTTTTTGAAACAAGCCCACCCGTACAGGATTCAGCAAAAGAAACTGTTTTTTTGTTTTCTATCAAAAGTCTGCCTACCGAATCGGCAAGCTCGTCGTTTCCGGAGCCGAAAATATTGTCTCCGAGTACTTTTTCAAGCTCAAATTTCAGATTACCTGAAATATCATCAACAAGCATTTCATCGGTTCCAGAAACCGCATATTTTACAGTTATAATGCTTCCACTTGCCAGAATTCCAAACTCTATGGCTCCGTTTTCACCGAACCCCACCGCTTCCATAACGGGCTTTATCAGTTCTTCGACAAGAGATTCAGCAAGCCCGAAAATGTGTAAAGACTCGTTTTTTCTTATTCCTGAATGATAGCTTTTGAAAAAAGGTTCCGCGTTTTCGTCAAACATAGGCCGCATTTCTCTAGGCGGGCCAGGAAGCAAAAATATCGTCTTTCTTATTTTCTTTTCACCTTCTTTATATTCAAAATGAAGCAGTTGTCCGGGAGCCGTGCCAAAACGGTTCTCCAAAACTTTGGCTCCCCTGATAATATTTGCCTGCCTCTCATTGATTTTAGGAATTTCAAAAATCGAATGTTTTACAAAAAACTCTTTTATAGAATTTAAAACGTTTTCATCGATATATGTTTCCATGCCAAGTGTCTGCGCAACACTTTCTACAGTTATATCGTCAAAAGTAGGTCCCAACCCACCAGTGACGATAATTATGCTGCTTCTTTCACAGGCTATTTTAAGTTCCTTACAAAGTTCGGCTTTTCTGTCTCCGACGGTTGTTATAAACGACAAATGAAGCCCCAAAAACAAAAGCTTTGAACCTATATATGCGGCAGTGGTATTTATTTTACCGGTCAATAATTCGTTTCCAGTACAGATGAGTTCGATTTTCATGATTTTGACACTCAATTATAATATTCGGACTTAGAGCCGCTGACATCTCTGACGGTTGTTTTGACCTCTCCAAACTTAGCTTCATATTTTGTAATATTGTCCTGCAAAGCCGCTATCATCTTTTTTACATGTCCAGGAGAAGTAATAATCCTGCTTCTGACTTTCGCTTTGCGGTTTTGCGGCTGAAAGAAAATAAAATCAATAACAAACTCACTTTCGGAATGCGTTATCAAAGCCAGATTCGAATAAATCCCGTTTGAAGTCTGCTCGTCTATTTCTATTTCTATTTCCCCGTCTTTTTTCTTTTCCATAATTTTTTCCTCCATATTTTTAATTTTGTGATTAACAAAAAATTTTTATATATGCCAAATATAAACTTCTAACTCTCCAGCCTATCCCCTAAATAATAAAGGCACAAACCGGACTTGTATTATAAAAGGAATCATAAATACATGAATTTGTGCTTTACGGTCAAGTTAAAACCTTTATTGTTTTTTACAAGTTTATCATTTTTATTATCTGCGAAATATTGGCTTTTACTTTTTTAGGCTTAACGGCATTTGATACGGCAGTGTCCGGATCTTTGAGACCATGCCCCGTAAGAATACACACCGTTTTTACTGGAAGAGTGGTTTTAAAATATCCCCGTCTTATGTATTTAATAAGTCCCGCAAGCGACGAAGCCGAAGCGGGCTCGCAAAAAACGCCTTCATTTATAGCAATCATCGAATAAGCTTCGAGTATTTCTTCATCGGTAACGGAATCTATAATACCTTTAGATTCATCTCTTGCTTCTTCGGCAGTTTTCCAAGAAGCAGGATTTCCTATTCTTATAGCAGTAGCTATTGTTTCAGGTTTTTCAACGGGACTGCCTTTGACTATCGGTGCTGCTCCCGCAGCTTGAAAACCCATCATTTTCGGAAGTGCATATTGTTTTGGAAAAAGTCCATTATATTCTTTGTATCCTTTCCAGTAAGCTGTAATATTTCCAGCGTTTCCAACTGGCATAAACTGATAATCGGGCGATTGCCCGAGCGTTTCGCATATCTCGAAAGCAGCCGTCTTCTGTCCTTCTATTCTAAAAGGATTTATCGAATTTACAAGCGTAAGTGGATATTTTTCGCTAAGCTCTTTTACGAGATTTAACGCTTCGTCAAAATTTCCGTCAACTTCCAAAACTTCAGCGCCATGCATAACAGCCTGAGAAAGTTTTCCCAAAGCTATTTTCCCTTCGGGAATTAAAACTATGCATTTTATCGCCGCTCTTGCAGCATATGCCGCAGCTGATGCAGAAGTATTTCCTGTTGAAGCACATATAACGGCTTTGCTTCCTTCTTCAACTGCTTTGGAAACAGCCATCGTCATTCCCCTGTCTTTGAAGGAACCTGTAGGGTTCATGCCTTCAAATTTAAAATATATTTCGCCGTTAAATCCAAGTTTTTTCGACAGATTTTTTGCGGGAATAAGCGGAGTGCTTCCTTCTTGAAGTGAAATTACTGGAGTTTTTTCGTTAACCGGCAAAAATTTTCTATACTTTTCTATCAAACCTTTGTAGTGCATTTTCGCAGTCCTTTATGTAAATTTTTATTGATGTTCAAATTGTATTATTTTAAACCGTTAAAATCAAACAGTTGTAAAAATGTTATCTCTCTATGATTTTGGAAATATTAACTGAAAGGATTTTTCGTTTGCTTTCCTGTGGTATGTTTAAATTATAGATAAACTCTACTTCATCTTTTGGCATCTGCATAGGAAAATCAGAACCATAGATAATTCTGTCAAAACCGTGTTTTTCAAAAAATTTGTCCAAAAGCTCTCTTTTCATCGCTCTTATGCTGTCTGAAGTGTCAAAATAGATATTTCTGCCGGCAAGTTTATCCAAAACTTCTTCCCATATCATAAATCCGCCCATATGTGCTCCGATTATTTTCATTTCTGGAAATTTGCCGAGCAGTTTTATTATTCTGTTAGGAGAAGATTTAATTTCGCCAGGAGAACTGAGTTCAATTCCGCAGTGAAATATTACAGGAAGATTAAATTTCTGAAGTTTTTCATAAAGAACAAAGGCTTTTTTATCATCGACATAAAAATTCTGAAATTCCGGCTGCAGCTTAATTCCGAAAGCATTGTCTTTTATTCTTTTTATTTCTTCGTTAAGAGCATGCGTTCCTGCAAACTCATGAAAAAAGGGGTGCATTGAAGCAAAAGGAATAAACCTTTCATTCTTTATCGAAAAAAGCCAGTTATTTATTGAGATTACTTGATCTGGACGAGATGCTACAGAAGAAATAACGCTTTTGCTTATTGTAGCCGCGTCCATATATTTCAAGAGATTATCGGCTATCGGCAAATCAATCATCTTATGATTAAAAGCGCGTTCAAGATACTCTTTCGCTTTTTGAGCCACTTTTTCAGGCCAGATATGACAATGCGAATCTATTATTTCCATTTTATTTCTGAAGAAGCATTATTGCGCTTACCATATATATATCATCGGCATTACAGCCCCTGCTTAAATCGCTCACAGGCAAAGCAAGTCCCTGAATTATCGGGCCTAGAGCCTGAAATCCGCCGAGCCTTTCAGCCATTTTGTAACCTATGTTTCCTGCATTTAAATCAGGAAATATAAATATATTCGTTTTGCCCGCGACTTTAGAATCTGGCGCTTTTCTTTTTGCCACGTCTTCTATAACCGCTGTGTCAAACTGCAATTCGCCGTCAATATTTACGCTTTTATCGTTTTCAAAAAGTTCTTTTGTCAGTTCTACGGCTTCCATTATTTTATCTAAAATTTTATGTTTTGCGCTGCCTTTTGTGGAAAAGGAAAGAAAAGCTGTATTAATCGTTTTTTCTGGAAAAAGCTTTTTATAGTTGTATATTGTGGCATTGGCTATATCTTTAAGTCCTAAAGAAGAAGGGTCAGGATTTACGCCGCAGTCAGCAAATAGTACTGGTTCTTTTACGATTTTATGATTTTCTGGAGGTATCATAAGAAAGAAAGAAGATATAAGCCTTATTCCTTCCATTGTTCCTATAGTGTGAAGAGAGGCTCTTAAAACATCAGCGGTATCGTAAACGGCTCCGCAGACGCATGCATCGCATTTTTTGCTTTTAAGATACATCATTGAGAAATAAAGAGGAGTTTTTAAAAGATTCAGCGCTTCTTGTTGATTCATACCTTTTTTTACACGCGCAACGACAAAATCCTCTATAACTTTTTCATCGATTAAAGCACTGTCTATGTGCACGAGTTCTATACCGGAAAGATTTACGCCTGCGGACTCCGCAGCATCTTCAACGGATTTTAAATCCGATATCGGCAAAACGACGGAAGCTATTGCATCTTTAACCAACATCTGTGCAGCTTTCAAAACTCTGGCATCTGTACTTTCAGGCAAAATTACTTTTCCTTTTACTTTTGACGCCATATCCAGAATATGTTTTCTTATGTCCATAATAATCTCCCGTTTTTTGATTTTTAAAAAGGTGTTTTAATTCTATCATATTTTTGAGCTTTTGTAAGAACAAGACGTAATCTATTTTTATTATTAGTTTCTATTTCTTTAATTTTATTTACTGTTGTAAGCACCTTGTATATCTCCCTTCATCGTCTTTGTTGACTAAACAAGCTCATTAATGTAGAATTTATAAAAGTTCAATTATGAAAAAGATAATCATTTTGTTATCATTTTTTGGATTTTATATTTTTTGTGGCTGCGTTTCAAAATTAAAATATAAAGATATAGTTTTTAAGTTGGAACAGGGTAATTTATCTCAATCTAGGCTTAGGCAAGAAAATGATAAATTATCTGCTGAGGTAAAAAATTTAGAATACAGAAATGCATATCTTCAATCAGTTATAGAAGGATATGAAGAGAGAATTAAAACTCTTGAAAAATACATAAAATCTTCAAAAAAAATTCAAAATAAAATGATTATGAAAATTTCTGTAGCCAGGCAAAAACTTAAAGAAAAGCTAAACATAAAAGAGTTAGAGCTGGAAGCTTTGCGCGAACAAAATTACAAGCTTATTAATCGCCTTGAGTCACAATCTGCCAATCAGACTCCACAAAAGGAAATATCTCAAAAATAAATGGAATCTCTCTTAATCTCTTTCTTTCTGATATTTATTGCCGAGATGGGTGACAAAACGCAGCTTATGGCGTTGGCCTTTACTGTGAGATTTAATGCTTTACAGGTAATTCTTGCAATTTCGGCAGCAACAATTCTAAACAATTTAATAGCGGTAACTGCTGGAAGTTTATTGTCCGGCGTTTTTTCTTTGTCAATAATAAAAATTATAGCTTATGTGCTTTTTATTCTTTTCGGATTTTGGACATTGTACGGAAATGTCGAAGAAAAAGAAAGCAAAGGAAAAAAAATTTTCATAAATCCGTTTTTTACTGTCGCAGCATTTTTTTTTATATCGGAGTTTGGCGATAAAACACAGATAGCCGCCATGACTCTTACTATGAATTACCTCGCTCCTTTCTATGTTTTGGCCGGAGCTTCTGCCGGTATGATTTGTGCCAATCTTATAGCAATAGCGATAGGAGTGTTTTTAGGTAAAAAAGTTTCCGCAGAAACGATGAGATGGGTTTCCGCTTTACTTTTTATTTTTTTTGGCCTAGCGGGTTTTTGGAGCATTTTAAATACTGCAGGTTTTTTGAATGCTTTAATGTACGAAATAATACTTGTTTTTGCGGTGTCGCTAATCGTTTTTACGATAATAAAGATAAATAAAAAAAAGAATAAATTCTAAATCAGGCAGCGATTTGTCTCCATGTTCCATCTGCCCTGTATGTGAGAGATGAATTTAAGAAATTTATACAGAAAATGTCTTATTATAAAAATCATGAATGAAATAAAAAAATTTCCTTATACTGATATTTTAGGCTGGTCTGTTTCACGCTTTGACAGGTTTTCAAACTGTAAAAGGCAATATTTTTATGATTATTACGCAAAATATGATAAAGACATCCCTTTTGCAAAATTGCAATTTTTGAAATCTCTCACGTCAAAAGCGCTTGAAACCGGAAATATAGTTCACGATATAATAAGAGATGCGCTCCAGAGGTTTCAAAAAAGTTCAAAACCTATAAATAAAGATAAATTTTTTAAATATTCTTATAATCTTGCTGAACGTTACTGCAATGCAAAGACTTTTTTTGAAAGTTATTACAATAATGAAATAGTTACCGTGCAGGAAATTTACAATAAGGTTAAACTGATTCTTGAAAATTTTATTGAAAGCGGTCGTTTTGCGTGGATTGAAAAATATGCCGTTACAGAAAGTTCCAGTTGGGTTATTGAACCTGCGGGTTTTGGTGAAACCCGTATAAACGGTTATAAGGCTTTTTGTAAAGTGGATTTTTTGTTTCCCATCGGAGATAAAATTTGGATCATGGACTGGAAAACCGGCAAACCCGATGAGAATAAGCATTCTAAACAACTTACGGGCTATTCTCTTTGGGCAAGCTATCATTTCTCAAAGCCCGCATCCGATATTGAGCCGTTAATCGTGTATCTCTCTCCCGTCTACAGCGAAAAAAGTGTTAAAATAGATGATGAAAAAATCAAATCTTTTGCCAATCTTGTCGAGTCTGAAACCAAAGAAATGTATGCTTTCCTCTCTAATATAGAAAAGAACATACCAAATGATAAAAAAGAATTTCCTTTAACCGAGTCAACCTTCTTTTGCAAATATTGCAGTTATAGGGAAATTTGTAAAGGCCGCTAGAATCTTAAGAGTAGCTGAAAATAAACTTTTTTCTCTTATATTTTAAAAATTATTTCGGAGGCAATATAGAAAAAAACAGCAGTTTCGGCTGTGCCCGAAATAGTTTTCGCAAAACGGAATAAAGCCGGCAGAATGAGCATGACCATTTCCAACACACTTTTCATAAAAGAAAACGTCAAATCATGCCGATATGCATAAAACTCTTGTAACCAATATACTTGATGATTACTATAAAACGTTCGGGGGTTTAGTTATTTTTGTAGTAAACAATGACAGCAAAATTCTTTTTTACTTTATTGTTTAGAATTCATTTTAATTTATATAGTTTTTTAGTATAATCAATAAAATTTGCTTTTTTGGGGGGAGTATGTCAGATACATTAAAACAAATTGGAGTCAGGATAAAGGCCATAAGGGAAATATCGGATTTATCGACCTCCGATTTTGCAAAAAGCCTTAATCTTGATACCGAAACCTATCTTAAATACGAGAACGGCGAAGCCGACATTCCTATTAGTGTTTTATCCGCAATTTCAAATACGTATAAAGTTGAGATGACGGCAATATTAACCGGCAATGAGCCCAGACTTTCACGAATTAATGTCGTAAAAGAAGGCAAAGGTTTGAGCATTGAAAGAAGAAAAGAGTATAAATATCAGGATTTGGCATTTAATTTCATACATAAAAAGGCAGAAGTTTTCCTTGTTACCGTTGAACCAAGCAAAGAACCGCCTAAACATGCCTATTCACATCCCGGTCAGGAATTCAATTATATTCTTGAAGGCAGATTGAAAGTTATTTTTGAAGCAAGAGAATATATCCTTGAGGCCGGCGATTCGGTTTATTTTGATTCAGGATACAATCACACAATGTGCGCTGTTGGAGATAAATCTGTAAAATTTTTAGCAATAGTGCTTTAATTAAAAGAGGTAAATAATGTTAGTAGATAAATATACAAAACAGAATTATGAGTCTTATGAAGATTTTATAAAAAACTGCAGGATAACCGTTCCCGATGATTTTAATTTTGGCTTTGATATTGTTGATGAGATTGCAAATTCTCAGCCTGATAAAAAAGCGATGGTTTGGTGTAATGAAGAAGGCGATGAAAGAATTTTTACGTTTGCGGATATAAAAAGAAAAAGCAATCAAACGGCAAATTTCTTTAAGTCGTTAGGTATAAAAAAAGGTGATGCGGTAATGCTTATGTTAAAAAGGCGCTATGAATATTGGTTTTGCATTGTCGCTCTGCATAAAATAGGAGCAATCGCCATACCGGCGACACATCTTTTAACTGTAAAAGATGTTAAATACAGAGTAAAAGCTGCAAATATAAAAATGATTTTTGCCACTGCAGATAAAAGAATTATCGATGTTGTTAACGAAGCCAAAAACGAACTTCAGGAACTCGAATATACAGCTGCAGTAAATGGTCATGCAGACGGCTGGCTTGACTATGGCGTAGAAATTGAAAAGTTTTCAGATATATTCGACAGGCCTCAAGTCGAACACGCCGTAAATAAAAATGATATTTTACTTTTATATTTTACTTCAGGCACTACTGGTATGCCGAAAATGGTATATCATGATTTTTCGTACCCGCTCGGGCACATACTTACAGCAAAATTTTGGCAGAATCTTGATAATGACAGCATTCATTTAACTGTTGCGGATACTGGCTGGGCAAAAGCTTCATGGGGAAAAATTTACGGACAGTGGATAAGCGGAGCCTGTCTGTTTACTTATGATTATGAGAGATTCCATGTTAAAGAATTGCTTGGCGTTATAGCAAAATACAGAGTTACGTCTTTTTGCGCTCCGCCAACAGTTTACAGACATATTATAAAAGAAGATATTTCAAAATATGATTTATCAAAATTGAAATATGCTGAAACTGCTGGAGAACCTTTGAATCCAGAAGTTTTTTATCAATTTAAAAAAATGACGGGACTTGAGATAAAAGAAGGTTTTGGACAGACGGAAACTGTCGTATTTGCCGCTACGTTTCCATGGATGGCTCCAAAGCCGGGTTCAATGGGTAAGCCCGTAGCAGGGTGGGATGTAGATATTGTGGATGACGACAATAATATTTGTGAACCTGGACAGGAGGGACATCTAGTAATAAGAACTAATAAAGAAAAGCCCGTAGGATTGTTTTGCGGTTATTATAATGATGAAATGCTGACGAGAAACGTATGGAGCAATGGAATTTATGATACAGGCGACATTGCCTACAAAGATGAAGACGGTTATCTTTGGTTTGTAGGCCGTTCGGATGACGTTATAAAAAGTTCCGGATATAGAATCGGACCTTTCGAAGTTGAAAGCGCTTTAATTGAACATCCATCAGTACTGGAATGCGCCGTTACGGGAGTGCCCGATGAAGAAAGAGGCGCCATAGTTAAAGCTACGGTAATATTGGCAAAAGGCTATCAGCCGAGTCAAGAACTTATAATAGAACTTCAAGAACATGTCAAAAAAACAACAGCTCCTTATAAATACCCGAGAATTATAGAGTTTGTAAAAGAATTGCCGAAAACCATAAGCGGAAAAATAAGAAGGGTAGAAATCCGAGAAAATGATGAAAACAAATAAGAACGGCAGAAGACTAAAAGCTTATAAAGTTTCAATGGCAAAAAAGACAGAAATATAAAGACAGGAGTTGAGAGGCTGATAATATGAGAAACTGGGTAACTACAGCACCTCATCTGTCATCAATTCTGCTTGTTAATGCGCAGAATTGGAAGCTTGAGAATTTTGGTAAAATGACAAATTTTCCCATGTTAGACATAAAGCTGTTGCCTTTGCTCAACTTCTTGGTTTTCCGTCTTCCGCCTTCGTTTTTGAAAAAATAATGCAGGTTAGAATTAATGCCGTTATACCGCCAGTGAGTTTGCCGCAGAGTACGGCCAATATCATATCTTTATCGACGCTTGCGGTAAAACCTAAATGGTCTCCCAAAGCAAAGCCTGCACTTACTGCAAATGCCGAATTTAAAATTTTGCCTCTGTCGTCCATATCGTTAAATAAAGCCGCCATTGCCACAGTGTTTGCCAAAGCTGCAAAAAAACCAGCGGCAGATTTATCGTTTATCTTTAATTTGCTGCCCGCTTTCTCAAATGTTTTAGCAAATATTTTAGTCAGTATGTGGACAAGACTTAATGCTCCCGCAAGAATTATGACTATTGCTCCTATCACCGCAAAAGCATCTTTAATAGGATACATTCCTTTAATAAGTGCAAATCCCGTAGTTGCTTCTATTGCCGCTATAACTAAAGATAGGCTTAGAAAAGCGCCGACGATTTTGCCTAAAAACAGGAATATTTTAACTGTTGCGTTTTGCGCAAAAATTAAACCTGCAGCGACCGCTGTAGAAAATAGCATGGCGGGCACAAGATTTTTAAGCATAAACAAAATACCGAACCCTGCAACTGTTCCGCCGGCTATACAGCCGAAGGGGATAGTGATTATTCCAGCTAAAATTCCTTTTGCGACCAGCGGTCTGCTGTTTTTGTCTGCGGAACTTAACAAAAAAGGTATTAAAAAAGATATTGTTATGCCTAGCATTGATCCGAGAATTAACCCTGAAAAGTTTGCCGCCTGATTATCTTTTGTAAGGGAAAAGGCCAATGTGTACGCTCCGGTATCACTGCCGAGAACTGTTCCTGCAAACATGGACGGGTCTGAACCAAAAAATAAATATAACGGATTGATAAGCGGATATAATATTTTTCCGAGCGCAGGCGCAATGCATAAAGCGCCTGCCATATACATTGCAAGCGTGCCCATCGCGGAAAAAGCCTGCCTGTATTTAATACCGAGCCCGATTTTATTTCCGAAAGCGTAATCTATACCGGCAGCGGCCATAAACGCCGTCATGATATAGAGAATAATATCGTTTATATTCATTTATTGTCCAAGCCGCTAATTGTCGTCGTGTGAAATTAAAGCACTTATACTTTTGCGCAATTCTATGAATTTGGCGTCGTCTTTAATATCCAAATTCCGTTCATAAGGAAGATAAACCGCAATGTCGGCTTTTATTCTTCCCGGCTGCACATCCATAACATAAATTCTCTGGGAAAGAAAAACCGCTTCTTCTATATCGTGAGTAACAAAAATAACCGTTGTGCGTTCCTCTTGCCATATTCGCCGCATTAAAAGCTGCATGGAAGCTTTGGTCTGCGGGTCTAGAGCGCCGAAAGGTTCATCCATAAGCAAAACTTCGGGACTGTTTGCCAGAGCTCTTGCTATGGCGACACGCTGTTTCATTCCTCCAGACAATTCTTTAGGATAAGAATTTCTGAAATTTAAAAGACCAACTCTGGTAAGATATTTGTCTGTTATTTTTTTTCTTTCTTCTTTTGGCATTTTTTTTATTTTAAGCCCGAATTCAATATTTTTTTCTACTGTCAGCCAAGGAAACAGAGTATAACCTTGAAAAACCATTCCTCTGTCCGCTCCGGGGCCTTCAAGAATCTTATCATTTAAAACTATTCTGCCGCTTGTTTTGTCGTTGAGTCCGCCTATAATTCTTAGAAGCGTAGATTTGCCGCAGCCGGAAGGTCCTACAATGCTGACAAACTCGTTTGTCAGAATTTCGATATTAATATCCTCTAAAGCCGTAACAGAATGTTTTTTACTTTCATATTTTTTTTCAATATGTCGTGCATAAATTTTTGAAGTCGCCACGCGCCCTTTTAAAATATTTGCGTTTATGCCGGTCATTTATCCCCCCATTCGACCCAGCGGAAAGATTTTTTGGTTATAAAAGCAAAAGCTCTGTCGGTGACAATGCCCAAAATTCCTATTATTAGAATTCCCGAAAAGATGGCTTCTGTTTTTAGAACTCTCTGTGCTTTAAGTATCGCGTAGCCGAGACCTGAATTTGCCGCGACAAGTTCCGCTACCACAAGATAGGTCCACGCCCACCCTACCATCATACGCATGGTTTCAAAAAGTTTCGGCATAATTGCAGGAACGATGACTTTCATAATTACCTGCATTCTTCCCGCTCCCAAAGTGTATGCTGCATTTATTAAATCTTCAGGGATAGAACGCACGTTATCTGCTGTCATTGGGATAATCTGAAAAAGCGTCCCAAGAAATATCACGGCAACTTTTGCTTCTTCTCCTATCCCGACCCAAACCATTACAAGCGGAATAAAAGCCGGCACTGGCATATAGCGTACAAATTCGCAGACTGACTGTATAAAACTTTCAAATATTTTAAATGTTCCGCATAAAATACCGAGAGGCACGCCGAATATAACAGCTATAAAAAATCCTGTCATGATTCTAAAAACGCTTATGCTCATATTGTTCCACAGCGTACCGTCGGCGATGCTTTTGAATATATAGTCTGCTACCGCTTGCGGTGTAGGAAGTATTGTAGCTTTCACCATTCCGCTCATGCTGAAAAATGCCCATGTGCCGAACAATATTACAAATGCAGACAGAGCCGCGATAAGGTAAGCTCTTTTATTTATATCTTTTCTTATTTTAAACAGACCCTGCATAAAACCGCCTTTTTTCATTTTGCATACATTTAATTATTTTAAACTTGTATTTGGTCCTTCTGTTACAGGTCTGGTTTTTGCCAAAGCTTCGATAAATGACGGGTCAAACATGGCTGTGAAATAATCTTTGTCTTCTGGAACATCATCTATAAGATTTACGCTTTTTAGAAAGAGCGCATTTTGGTATGCGTTATAAGGGCCATATAGATAATCGTCTTTTTTATCGGTCATTTCCGAAATCATATCTTTTAGCCCATAGATACGGCCTCCTGCCATAATTTCTTTCATTGTCTGCGTGTCAACGTCTGCGGGAACCCTCATATACTCGATACTCTTATCAGGATTCTGTTTATAGAAATCGATAGCGTCAAGAAAAGCGTTTATCACTCCGGCAACGATCTGTGGATTTTTTTTGATAAGTTCGTCAGTGGCAACTGTGACGTCTTGTATAAGTCCCGGGTTTTGATTCGAAGCATACAGAAGTTTTATTCCTTTGTCAGACAATGCTATGCTTAAAGCTGGTTCCCACAATCCTGCAGCGTCAACCGCTCCAGATATGATTGCAGGAGCTGAATCACCTACACTTATGTTTACGAGATTGATGTCGGCTTCTTTCAAACCGACAGTTTCAAGAGCTTTAAGCAAAAAGAAATGTTCTATAGTACCGTATTCTGTGGCTACTTTCTTTCCTTTTAAATCAATAAGCGAATTGATTCCCCTGTCGCTTCTTGCGACAATGCCGTCTGCACCGTTAGAAAAATCGTTTATAGCAACGATTTTAAACTTTGTACCTTTAATATACGGTGCTGGCGCATCCGGAAGCGCTATGCAAAGCATGTCAAGGTTGCCGCTGTTAAAGGCCTGAAGCGAATCAGAATAAACAGGAAACCATACGAGTTCAACGTTAACGCCATTTTTCTTAAAATAGTCTTCGCCCTGTGCGATGTAATACACAAACCAGCCTGGAAAAGCGCTGATTCCGAGCTTAATCTTTTTTGAAGAAATGCCGTTTGATGTTTCCTGCGGGCTTTTTGAACAACCTGTCAAAAATCCCGACGTAACAACAGACATTAAAAACAATGCCACAAAAGCATAAAATAGCTTTTTCATTTTCTCTTCCTCCTTTTTTAATTGTGCGTTTTATTGAGCGTATATTCAGCCTTTATAAAATCGCACTATCTTTTCTTTCTCCGGTGCGTATACGGTAAGCGTCTTCACAGGGAATCACAAAAATTTTCCCATCGCCATGAGTGTCGCTTTTGTTGGCTTTTATTATGACATCGATGACCGTCTGAACGTCACAGTCTCTCACGTACATGTCTATCAGCGTTTTCGCGTGCATTTGTGGCGCATTTATCTCTTTATGTTCTTCGCCTATATCGTTTATGACTACCGACGTCGGCGCACCTCTCCCCTTTCCAAAAACAGTATAATTGCTCAACGCGAAAAACCCTTTTTGCGAAAGAAGATTTTTCGTTTCATAACTTTTACATGGCCTTATTATTGCTATGATTTCTTTCATAAGTTTCCGTCCTGTTTTTACGGCTTTAAAGAGTATTGCTTGCCGTACTTATCGTTATTACGGACTCGACCGGAGTAATAAAAATTTTCCCATCGCCGAAAGAACCTTTTTTTCCAGTTTTTGCTGTATCGATTATGATTTTTTGTATTTTTGCCACGTTTTCGTCTTCAACGACAATCATAATAAGTTCTTTTGGGATTTCGTCGTAATAAATATCGCCGACTTTTATTCCACGTTGTTTGCCTCGTCCGAGAATGCTCACTCTTGTTGCCGCAGAAAAACCGGCTTTGCTCAAGTTTGCCAGCACGTCGGAAGCTTTTTCCGGCCGCACTATCAGTTTTACCATTTTCATTTTGTTTTCCTCCGTTTTGTTTTTATAAATTCTTTCCAGCCGCCATAAGAAGTTATGTCCTTTGCACCTTTAAGCGCATACGGTTCGCATAAAAAACCTTCTGCGGTTTCTCCGTTTATAAGATTTATTTTACCGAAAACCATTGGTGATAAAGTCTTGCACACAAGTTCTGCAAAACTTTCCTGCGGAATGCTCCATAATTGCGTTATAATGGATTTTCCGCCGCGTTTGACTTTTACGATTCCCGGCTTTTGCGGCATGGTGTTTAAAGCAAACATTCTGTACTCTTCGGCAGTTTTTGTTTTTTTTATAAATGCACCGCCAATATCCGTTAAGATGCTATTTAATGGCATACCTTTCATATGAACCCCGTGAACAGCTACGGTAACTTCTCGTTTCTTGAGATTTTCGATTAATTCTGCCATTGCAATAAGATAGCTTTCTTTATCGGCAAGAGAAAAAACCGTTATACCGAACGGTATGCAAATGCCATTTTCTTCTGCGCAGGTTTTGCCGAAAGGTATGGCTATTGCGGCAAGGTCAAGCAAATTACAGTGACTTGTGTATAATCCCATTTTATTATTTGTCTCGATGGGGTTTTCTCTTACTTGTTTTCTTGTCCATGTTCCACCTGTCGTAGGAAGAATAAGTACGCCTTCCTTAAGAATTTTCTTTACTCTACATTTGTACGCTTTTAAATTGTGAATTACGTTAAAAAGTTCCGAAGCGCTAAATTGTGGGGATTTTCCGGATTCGAGTATTTTTTTCGTAACCAAAAAAATTTTCTTTTCATGTTTTTCTATAAACTTTCCCAAAGCCGACCATCTTTCAGTTATATATGCACCGCCGTATAAAACTTCTGCGGCCTTTCTGAACAAATTTGTATCTATATAATGTATGGGAATGCCTAAACTCTTTACGGATTTTTCAAAATCTTTCCAACAGGCAGCGTAATCATTTGCAAAATCTCCAAAAAATTCAAGATTGTTTTTTGGCAGACATAAATATTTCGGTTTTTGTGAAAAAATACGATGTGTTTCTCTTGACCATTTGTCCATACTTTCGTATTTGCGTG
This sequence comes from Candidatus Endomicrobium procryptotermitis, assembly GCA_031279415.1. Lineage (NCBI taxonomy): Bacteria > Pseudomonadati > Elusimicrobiota > Endomicrobiia > Endomicrobiales > Endomicrobiaceae > Endomicrobium > Candidatus Endomicrobium procryptotermitis. The sequence continues at coordinate 55,086 of JAITIP010000040.1, forward strand.
CAGCATTGTCCACAGAAACGCAGTCTTCGAAGTTATTTGCAAAGACGCTTACGCAGTCAAGAGTTTCGCAGGCCGGAACAACTCCTTTAACCGACCATGCTCCAAACGACGGCTTAAAACCGGTTATGCCGTTTAACATGGCAGGCACCCGACCCGACCCGGCAGTATCTGTGCCGAGAGCAAATGCGGAATGTCCGCGCGCAACGCATACGGCAGAACCAGAGCTTGATCCACCACTTATATATTCGCCGCATAATGCGTTATGTACCTCGCCGTAAGGCGAACGTGTTCCGACCAATCCTGTGGCAAACTGGTCCATGTTCGTTTTTCCTACGGGTATTGCACCTTGAGAAATAAGATTTTCAACAACTGCGGCGCTTTCTTTTGGAATATATGAATATGCGGGACATGCTGCTGTTGTCGAAACGCCGGCAAGATCTATATTGTCTTTTATCGCAAAAGGTATTCCCCACAAGGGATATTTGTCGAAGTTAGATTTTTTAAGACGTTTGAGATAAGGTCGTATAAATTTCATATCAGGTTTGCATATCCATATATTCATTTTTTTATCTGCATTGGCGCGTTTAATAATGCTTTCTATTACCCGACTCGGAGTAAGATGCCCATATGCGTATTGTTGTCTGAGCCATTTTATAGAAATTTTTTGAGGTAACATTTTCATTTCCTTTTATAATTTAGACGGCAAACTATTTTATTGTCGCCAAAAGCTGTCCGGCGTTAACCTGCTGGCCGGTAGAGACGTATATTTTTTCTATAGTGCCGGATTTGGTCGCAATTTGAGAAAGTTCCATTTTCATGCTTTCTTCAAGAATAACGGTTTCACCTTTTTTAACGCTTTGCCCTTCTTCAACCGCTATTTTCCATATCACTCCGCTCATTGCTGCGCGCACGGCCGACATGCCTTTTGGAACGGTTTCTTCACCGGTTCCAATGGCACAGTCATTTTCGGAAATAAATTTATCGACTCCATGCAGTTTCCATCGGAGCTTTTCATCTTCAAACGCGGACTGCTGCTTATCTTTAAATATTTTTATGCTGTCTTTAATTGAATCGAGCCATTTTAAATATTTGTTTAAGTTAAACGACGTTTTTTCGATTTCAAGTTCAAATCTGCCTCTTAAAAAATCTTCTCTGATATCAAGAAGTTTTTCAGCAGACACAGGATAAAAACGTATCTGGTCAAAAAAATCAAGTGCCCAAGGTTTTTTATTGGAAAACGTTTTTGTATTTCTTTCCAAAGCGTTCCAGACTTGTATGGTTCTGCCAAAAAGCTGGTAACCGCCGGGACCTTCCATTCCGTATATTCCCAAATACGCTCCACCTATACCCACTGCGTTTTCGGGTGTCCACGTTCTTGCTGGATTGTATTTTGTCGTAACAAGCCTATGCCGAGGATCAACCGAGACCGCAACCGGAGCTCCCAAATACACATCGCCTAAACCCAAAACCAGATAAGTCGCGTCAAATATGATTTTTTTTACGTCTTCAACCGTTTCCAAACCGTTGATCCTTCTTATAAACTCTATATTGCTTGGACACCATGGAGCATCTGTTCTGACATTTTTATGGTATCTCTCTACGGCGAGTTCGGCAGCTGGGTCATTCCATGAAAGCGGCATTCTTACTATTCTTGAAGGAAGTTCTGCATTCCCGCTGTTTTTAAGCGAATGTTCTAACTCTATGACTTTTTTCAATGCGTCTTCTAAAGATATTTTTGTTGTGTCAAAATGAATTTGCAGGCTTCTTACTCCGGGCGTAACTTCTATTACCGGCAAGTTTGATTCCGAAACGGCTTTCATAAGATTGTGAACTTTAAAACGCAGAACAATATCCAAAACCATTTCGCCGTATTCGACAAGGAGGTATCTGTCTCCTGCGCAGCGCACAGTAAGCTTAGGTGACGAATTTTCTCTTATAAGTATCGGATAGTTAGAATAGATTTCTTCGGATAAACTGTAAACAGAAGAAATATCGGTATCTTTTATGTCATATTTTTCAATATCGGAAAAAAATTTTTCATGGTTGTCTCTTAATTCCTGCGCCTGTTTTAGTGTCAGCAGTTTAAACACTATTTCGTCTCCCGGGTGAAGTTGACCCAATTTCCACAGTTCTGCCGCTGCAACAGTTACAGGACAGACAAAACCGCCCAAACTAGGTCCATCAGGACCAAGTAAAATCGGCATGTCTCCTGTCAAATCCAAAGTTCCTACAGCATAGGCCGTGTCGTGAATATTTGAAGGGTGGAGTCCCGCTTCCCCGCCGTCAGAACGCGCCCATTGCGGCACGGGACCTATCAAACGCACACCGGTGCGCGAACTGTTAAAGTGTACTTTCCATTTTGACTTTTTTAAAGTATCCAAAAATGAACTTTTTAAAAATTCACCGTCGCAATGTGGCCCGCATATAACGCCTATTTCCCATTTGTTGTCGAACTTTTTCGGTTTTTTTTTGATTTTAATATTTGTTCCTGTTTCATCGGTGTTTATCATAAGAACGTCACCGCTTCTTAAAGCCCTTCCAGAATATCCGCCGAACTTTCCGAGTGTAAAAGTCGAACGGCTGTTTAAAACTTTAGCTATATCAAAACCGCCTCTTACAAGCAGGTAAGCACGCATTCCTTTCTGCGCTTGTGCAAATTCGAGAATTTGTCCCATCTGAGCGTTTACCGCTGTATAGGTTTCGACGGTTTTTCCATCAAGTTTTGCGTTCATGTCTGCGCCAGTAATGCAGAAAACAGAGCTGCTTCTGAACTTGTATATCCCGCCTCTTAAAGTGAGTTCAAGTCCACAGGCATCGTCGGGATTTCCCAAAATTTTATTTCCTAGCCTGAAAGAAAACATATCCATAGGCCCGCATGGCGGAACGCCTACGTTCCAATATCCCGTTATGCCAGGATAATCCTGAACGGTGGTTTGTATTCCTCCATCTATAACTTCAAGAGCGTTTTCCTTAGGAAAAAAGTTTTTAAGCACGGATGTCGAAAGTAAAGCGTTTTCATAATAATCCTGAAATGTAAGCGAACGCAAGTAATTTATATTCGTAACTACGCCGTATATTTTTATCTGAGAAAGAGCTTCCCTGAGTTTTTTAAGAGCGTCGTTTCTGTCTAATCCTTTTACTATGACTTTTGCAAGCATAGGGTCGTAAAGCGGCGAAACTGTAAGATTGTCGCACACCCATGTTTCAATACGTGTGTTTTCGGGGATAATTACTTTCGTGATCTTTCCACAGGAAGGATGGAAATCTGCTAACGGATCTTCGGCATAAATTCTTGCCTCTATGCTTGTTCCTTCGGGATATTTATCTTTGATTTCATTAAGTTCTCCCGCTGCTTCTTTTATCATCAATTCGACAATATCTGTTGCGGTAACTTCTTCGGTTATGCCGTGTTCAACCTGAAGTCTTGTGTTTACTTCCAGAAAATAAAAATTTTTGTCATAGGTATCGTAAAGAAATTCTACCGTTCCGGCATTTACATATCCCACTTGTCCAGCAAGTTTTTTTGCGGCGGCATAAAGATTGTTTCTGGTTTCAATGCTTATTTTAGGAGCCGGAGTTTCTTCGATTACTTTTTGATTTCTTCTTTGAACGGAACAATCGCGTTCTCCTAAAGTTACTATCTTTCCGCTTTTTAAGCCGAAAATCTGTACTTCTATATGTCTTGCGTTTTTTATATATTTTTCCAGAAAGACGCCGCCATTTTTAAAGTTGGAAGAGGCAAGTCGCATAACTTCATCGAAATTTTTGCAAAGCTGTGTTTCGTCGCGGCAAATTTTCATACCTATACCACCTCCGCCGGCTGTGCTTTTAAGCATGACGGGATAGCCTATTTTTAAAGCCGCTTTTTTCGCTTCCTCAATATTGTCTACCAACCCGCTTCCTTCCAAAAGCGGAACTCCCACTTTTTTTGCTATTTCTCTTGCCGAATGTTTAAGCCCGAACAATCTCATCTGCTCGGGAGCGGGTCCTATAAAAACAATTCCGTTTCTTTCACATTCTTCAGCAAAGTCCGCGTTTTCACTCAAAAAGCCGTATCCCGGATGAATCGCTTCGCATTGTGTCTCTTTCGCTGTTTTTAATATAAGATTTGCGTTCAGATAAGTTTCTTTTAAGCCGCCTTCGCCTATGCATACAGTTTCGTCAGCGTTCTGTACGTGCAGGCTGTCTATGTCGGCCTTTGTATACAACGACACAGATTTAATGCCCATTTTTTTAAGCGTTCTTTCTATTCTAACAGCGATTATTCCTCTGTTTGCAATAAGAATTTTTTTAAACATCATTATCTCCAAATTTGTCATTGCTGTACTTTTTGATTACAGCAGATTTTTCAGTCCCACAGATGAACTTTTATTTCCGTAGGATTAAATCCGGCGCATGGATTATTAATCTGAGGACAGTTGCTTATAAGAAGCATAATGTCCATAAGCGCTTCCATTTCTATGTAACAGCCTGCGTAAGAAGGGCTTTTGCCAAACCAAAGTTTTCCGTCAGAAGTCACGGGGACATTTGTCAATGCGTTTATGTTTGCGCCTATGTCGCGTTTAGAATATCTTTCATCATCCGATATTTGAAGCATGAAAGTGTCGCGGCAGTTGTGCATATAATCTTTTTCATGCGCATATCTTACGGTATTGCTTTGCGAAGAACATGCGCCGCCTAAAGTGTCATGCATCCTGCAAATGTCGGCGGTAATTTTAAGCATTGCTTTTCCGGCTTCGGAATATAAAATGGTTCCGGATGTAAGATAAATATTTTTTTGAGCGGTAACAGTTTTTGCCGCGCTGTAATGGTCATATGTATTGGCTGCGTCAAGAAAAAAGACATCGACACCCTGTTCTCCTTTTACGTCGGTTATGCGAAAAGTCTGTCCTTTATTTATCCGTTTAAACAATCCGCTGCCGGCTTCTATGATGATGTTAAATACGGCATCTTCTTCTATTTTTGTACTTTCTTTTTTTATAGACGGCATAAAAATCCTCCATTTTTTATTCTTCCTTCAACGCATAATAATCCCAAGTGTTTTCAAAAGCTCTTTTATTTTCAGGATATTTATTTACGCAAATATCGTCAGCTCCTACAGTAACGGATTTGTAAACGTCAAGTTTTACCTGAACAGAAGGATATTTTGAACTTGTATCTAACGGGTTGGGCGTATTCGATAAGATAAGCAAAATCGACATCTCCGTTCTTATCATTATGTAGTCATCAGCTTTCGAATGATTTGCAGCATATATCATATTTCCTTTATCGTCGCAGTAAACTTTTGAAAAAAGGTTTACATTAGGCATAATATCTCTTATTCCCAATCCGTTTCTTACAAGTTCTATAGCAAAATTGTCGTAGCCATTTCTGTAATAGTCATTGCCGTTTTGCTGGTATGTGGTTTTTCCGTATTTTTCTTCAGTAAGATTCTTGTCACTGCAGCCTGATATAGTATCAATCCAGCTTGTAGAATCGGCGATTATGCTTGCCATAGCGCGTCCATTATCACTCATCATTATGTCGCCTTTGGTAAGAAAGGCAATGTGCTGGGCTTTTAAAGTGTCAGGCATATTGTACCTTTCGCTTAAATCATCAGCATTATACATTAGTAAAGATACGTTAGCTCCGTCCTCAAGCGTCGTAAATCGTAAAATTTTTCCTTTGCTTATAACGGCAGACCATTTTTCTCCGCTTTTAAAAGTTTTAGAAAATAATGATTTCACGGGAAATACCTCCATGAATATGAAATTAAAGTTTTAATGTGATAAAAAATAAACAGTTATAACAAAAAGAGGATAAGGAAAGGTTGTAGTTCATCTATGCGAGCGGCTTTATACCTGCACATTTTGCTGATACTGCTCAAACTCTCGAGAAAATTTCTTCTACACATCTGTTTCCTCCCATATGGCAATTTTTACGGGAGTAGGATTATACGCGTTGCATGGATTGTTAAGCTGTGGACAGCTGCTTAAAAGAAGCATTACATCGGTCACGGCTTTCATCTCTACGTATGCACCTGCATACGAAACTCCGTCCTCAAAACAAAGTTGTCCCTGTGCAGTTACCGGAACGTTCATAAAAAAATTTATATTTGCGGCCAAATCTCGTTTTGAATATTGTTTTACGTTCGATATACAATGCATGAAAGTATCGCGGCAGTTGTGCATATAATCTTTTTCATGCGCATATCTTACGGTATTGCTTTGCGAAGAACATGCGCCGCCCAGAGTGTCGTGCCTGCCGCATGTGTCGGCTGTTATTTTCAAAAGCTGTTTTCCGGATTCTGCAAGTAAAATCGAACCTGTGGTAAGATAAATATTTTTTTGTGCGGCAATGGTTTTAACGGCACTGTAATGGTCGCTTGGATCTGCGACATCATAAAAAAGTGTATCCGCCGCCTGATTTCCCTGCAGGTCAGTAATGCGGACAGTCTGTCCTTTTTTTATTAATCCGAACCACCCATCGCCAGATGTAATAACTTTATTAAATATCGACTCTTCTTCTTTTTTTTCGCTTTCCATTTTTATAAAAATTGACATTTTCATCACTTCCTTTTCAAAAAATAAAGACGCTGAAGAAAAAACAAATTTCTTCAGCGTCTTTGCTGTCATCTTTTATTAAGTTTTTTCTAGCCTAGCAATTTTTAAATTTTTTGTCAATAGTATATATTTTTAAAAATATTATAGAATTAACAAGAATGAAAAAAAGTGAAGTAGTGATGGGCAGCAGCAAAAAGAGGGCGGACATAGTGGTATATGAAAAGGAGCGTGTTGGACAGGCATATATAATAGTGGAATTAAAGGGTCCGGCAAATCCGCCGTTTGCGGGTGATATAGATGATGAGGTAATACTGGTCAATAGTGTGACAGCCAAAAACAGCGGAGGGAAAAAGCAAAGAAAGGTAAGCAGGGATATACTATTTATAG
>JAITIP010000041.1 GCA_031279415.1 Candidatus Endomicrobium procryptotermitis
GCAAAGCTTGTTCCGAAATCGACCGTCCTGAAAGGTGCGGCTTTTTCTGGTTACGGCGCGAAAAATGCGCAAAAAGAAGTTGCGGATTGGATAAAAAAATTGGCGTTAAGTAATATGTAGATAGGCTATTTTACTTTCATATAAGTATCTTTTTGGCTTGGAACTTATGTACAAAAAGTGAATTTAAAATTCAATATTTTTTTACATTTAAATTATGGCAAAAAATATGCAGATATACTATAATTGTTGTATGAAAAAGAAAATAACGGCTTTTATTATTTCTTTATTTTTGTTTTCATTGTCAGTTCCTCAGGCATGTTTTGCGGAGCTGGGTTTTTATTTTAAGAAAGGAAAATCAGTTGAAATCTCGTCAAAGACCGCACAGGTTATAAATCTTCTGGACATATCAGACAAAATAGTAAGAAAGTATTACGGCGGCACAAAATATTTCTTTCTGAAGATGTATGTAAAAAGTTTTGAAAATAACGGGCTTCCTGCATATATCCAAAAGAGCGTCGTACTGTTTTTGCATTCTGCCGCAGCAATGATAATAAACGCTAAAAAAAATGTTTATTGTGGAAAAGAATATTTGATTTTTGAAGAATTTCCAAACTATCTAATGCGAGTCGGTCCTTTTTTTGGCGCGGGTCGGGAAATAATCAAACAGTATCTGTTGTCAATTGAGGCGCTTCAGAAAGGAAGCGTGCCCGCTTTTGCGTTTACTATTAACAATATGTTATTTTAAATATTCGGCTTGCGGGAAAATTCCCCAAGCCGAAATTTTTTGGAGAAACTTATGAATAAACTAATTTCGATTTTTACTGCCTTTTGTTTTATGATTTCCATTATAGGTACGGACATAGCACATGCCGCCGCGGCAACAGGGAATGATAAAAATATTATTGAAAATTCAATAAATTTCATTCCGTTCCATCTCGGAAGGGTTATAGAATCGAAAACTTTTGCCAACAGTGGCTATACAGTTGTCAATATACAGGATTTGCACTGCCACATAGAAGTCCAGAGAAATATCGAACGGATAATCGAGAGTTTACAAAAAAACTATAAAATTTCAGCTATTTTTGTTGAAGGCGGTTATGATGAAGTTGACACAAGCATATTCAGCCGCGTGAAAGACGAGAAGCTGAGAAATAATATTATTGAAGGTCTTTTTGAAAAGGGAAGGCTCACCGGAGCGGAATATTACTATTTGAAAAATGACGTAAAAACGCCTTTTTACGGTTTGGAAAACAAAGAAATTCATAAACAAAACCTTGAAAGGCTCTCAAAAGCTTTGAGTAACGGCGGACAGTATAAAATGAATCTAATGGAAATAAAATCTGAAATAGAGTATCTCAAAGCCAAATATTTCAGCCGGGAAAATCATAGGTTTAGCACTACGTTTGAAAGCTACAAATACGGCAGAATGCCGATGGAAAGATATTATGCCGTTTTGAGAAAATATATTGAAAAATTGGACAATAACGATTCAAAATATAATTCTCTTCTTCCCATATCGTTTGAAAAATATCCGGTTTTCATTGCATACTGCGAGCTTCTTAAAACCTCAAAAAAGATTGATTACAATAAAGCTACTTATGAAATGCAGGAACTTGTCAACCGACTCAAAAAAAATCTTTCTTACAATGAATACAGCAAGCTGTCTCTTGCTACGGCGGGTTTTTCAAACGTTGAAGAGCTCGGGCTGCACATGCCGCCGCTTTCCAAAAAATACGGTATCAGCATAGACGCAGCGAGCAGCCTTGGCAGGCTTATAACATATATAGAGGCGGGCAGGAAAATAAATCCCGTTGAGATGCTTAATGAGGAAAGAAGGATAGCGGAGGATATAAGGGTAGCGTTTTCGAGCACTCCCGAAGAAATCGAAGTATCATTCCTGAGCGATTTTTATGTCTATCTGGAATCTTTTTTAGACACAAAAATTACGTCCGACGATTACGCGTTTTTTGAAAAAGAATATCCGAGATTTGAAAAGATATATTCCAAATACGCTTTTAAGAACACTTTGGACGCGATGAAAGAAGACATAAAGTTCCTTATGCAATATTACAGGATTAATAAGGAAAGAAACTCCATATTCGTAAAAAACATAGAGAAAAGGCTTGATAAAAACGCTAAAAACGAAATTGTAATAGTTGTTTCCGGCGGTTTCCACAGCGAAGGACTCAATAAAATATTTACGCAAAACCGCACTTCATACATAAGTCTCATGCCTGCCGTAACGCAGGAAACAAAGACGGCAGAAGAAAATTACAATTCTTTCCTTGCCAAAGGCAATGTTTTTGCAGTACAGACTTTGGCTTTGTCTCTTGCCTCGCAGGCGCAGTCTACGGAAATAGCACAGATGATGATAGAGATAGCGTCATCTTCGCTTTCATCTTTTGCGTATAATGAAAACAATATCGCTTTCATTATTCAGGGGATAAGCGAAGCGCTGGGCGAAAAAATCGATTACAGCTTTTCTTCGGATAAAACGGTTGTCACCTTAGCTGACGGCTTTACCATAACCTTAAAAAATGCCGGTGGAAAGATAGAAAGTCTTGAAGAAACGAACGAAGAAATCGTAAAAACGAATAAACTTAAATTTTCTGCTGAGAGGTTAGTCTCCACAGCAGCAGGCGTGGCTTCGTTGTATGACGCTGTTTTTAACCCGCGTACTTACCTGACAGTAAAAAACATAATGAAATTCGCGGCGGCAAATAATGCCGTCACGGGCGATGGGCTTATCTTTGACATTGAAACCGATTTGTCTCTCCCAGCGGTTATTGAGGATGTGGACGCAGGACTTATGAGAAAAATGCCGGAGCGCGTTCAGGAAGCGATTCTCAAAACGCATAAAAGGGATGAACTGCTTAACAGCGAAAGCAGAATAGCGGCGAGAATATTTCTGGCTGCATATTCCAAATTGGGTTATGATAAAGCTGCGCTGGAAAGATTTATGCCGCAGAGTGAAGATGACCATGAATCTTCGCAAGATCCATCGCAAACAAATAATAAGCTTGAGCTTGCGTGGGCTTCGCGGATTGCAGATAGGCTGGGGCTTAAAGATGGATGGCTCAGGGGGATAGTTGTAGGAACACTTGAAATACTGCATTCTACGTTTCTGCCTCCGCTTG
>JAITIP010000042.1 GCA_031279415.1 Candidatus Endomicrobium procryptotermitis
TAGTCCATTTTGTGATTAAATAGGGCAAAATAGCAACAAAAGAAATTATGGCAAGTGCTATAAATATTTGATAGTTTGCATTTTTATTATCAAACCTTTCAACGCTGTAAAAAGCAAGCACACACGCCGCCAGCAGCATTACCGCCGTCCACACCCGCCCGAAACTTAGTCGTTTATCATTACAATCGTCGCACTCAAACATTTCTAGTATTTTTTTTAACATTTTGCATTGCTCCTCACTACTTTTGCTGCATATCGTCAATTCTGTGATGTGCCGCTTTTATGCTTTGCTCAACAACAACCATACGTTCAATTAGACGGTTATGTTTATCTTGTTTTTCTTCAAGACGTTTGATATCTTTTTTTAAGCTTTTTATTTCGCCTACAAATACTCCTATTCCAACGCATAACACTACAACATTAACGGCAATTTCAGGTGATATAATCATTCTTGTTTCTCTCTCTATTAACTTTGTTCCTCAATGTCATAAACAACCTGCGCTTTTGCCGTCCAGCCTGTCAAATCCTCATCAATACTTATTGTTATCGTTTTTGCAGCAGGATTAAAAGAAATCTTGTCAGATGCCACTCCTTTAATTTCCGTCCCGTCTGTTATTACAGCCTTAAGTTCTCTTACAACAAAGCCATCACGCAGCCACAAAGGCTCGCTTGTATAATCACCTGCCTCACCAAGCTCTATTTCCGCACTCGCCGCATAACCGATTTTTGAGTACAAATATGGCAGATTGACAAGACTCAACGGCGTAGAGCCATAAAAAAAGCATTTTGCGTGATTAAAAAAATATGAAGTATTACCTTGTTGTCCGTTTATAATCTCTGTGATAATTCCAAAATCTATATTATCAAGCTGTAAAATTTGAGCGGATTTCTTTTGCAATATTGTATCGACAAGCCAGTGGTAGTTAGAGTAGTTATAAGCTTTTGCTACGAGTAATACAGCGGTATTTATTATATTGTCGTTTGCGTCAATATGATTAAGTTTTATTGTTATATGCTTTCCTCCAACCGTATCACTTGTGTAAAACTCAAGTGTAAGATAATCGCCATTCAAATTAGGAGTTCCTTTAAGCGTCCTGCTAAAGATAGCAGAAGGCTGAGAAGCCTGTACTTCAATGCCGACAACATAATTACTAACATCAACAACAGCATTATTCAAATCATCACCAACAGCTAAATCTACAATATTTTTCGATTCTCCCGATGGAGTACCTACAACTTCCCAATAAGTCGACGCAAACGAGTTGTAAACTTCCTGCATGGTCAAATAGTTTTTTTCTAAATATTCTTTTGTTACCCCGCCGCCGCTTCCGCCGCCATATCCTGATATTTTTTTTATTCCTTTTGCTCCGAAAATAGGCATATTTGCTCCTTTATTGCAAAATAAGTTCGACGTCATCATTAATATCATCGCTTCCGTCAGCTGTTATAGTGTAATTTCCTTTTGGCAGCGTTGCCTGCATTGTATCGCCGCCGGCGTTAAATACCATATCACTTCCGTCTTCTTCAAACTTCATAGTTTCCGGTTGCTTTCCAGACACTGTCGCTTTTATCGTAATATTTCCTGATGTAAGATTCACAGCCTCGATAAAAACCTGATTGTTAGCCGTACCGTTATGAGCGATGACTTCGTCCTGACCGTTAATTGTAATTCTTTTCATAATATCTCCTTTCGTTTATTTTTAATTATCAAATTAAACTGCTTCCAAATCTACAGGCCACAAAGATAAGCCTGCTTTTCCTTGGCGTAATACTTCAACCGTATAATTTGTTCCTGAAGAATCATCCATATTGATATTAAATTTACCCAGATATCCTACCCATACATCTATCCAGCCGGAAGCCAGCCAACTTGTAATACGAAATCTGTCTTCAACGGTTGAATACACCAGTTCAAATTGTTCAAATTCTGACGACGATACATCGGCAAAAATGTCATTTAAAACTTTATATGAAGTGTAAACATTGTAAGGAAGATTATAAACATATGCGGCATTAGGCAACATTAAATACATATCTCCGCTGAAATTTATATCTATGACACGTGTATAGTCACTAAAACTTGTTCTTTTTAAATATCCAGAACCCATTTTTCCTAAAAGCTCTGCGCCTGTATCTGAAAAATTAAATTTTATTTCAGGTCGATTATCTGTACTTACTCCTGAATAAGTGGGATTTGGCACTAATCCCGTACGTGAACCTGATATTTTTGTAAAAAGATTCTTTCTATAGTAATCCTTATATATTTGCGGTGCTACTTCCTGCCAGCCAGTGTTTAGATACAGAATATCATCACAGACTACTATCCAATAACCAGAAGTATTTATCATCGCCATAGCACCTACACTGCTACCAACATTAAAAAACATTGCATTAATATAATAAATGTCATACCCGTAGTATTGCTCTTTACCTTTGTGACAAAATCCAAAACATCTATTTGATGCATACACACCTGGCGGCAAAGGATATGCACTGTCAGAGCTTGAGGCATTATTGATATAAAAAAAACCTTCTTTTCTTATTGTTCTTAGTTCCATACCATCTGCATATTGTGTTGATATGTCTGTAACTGCTCCAAAATCTATCCATTTAGCCAGTTCGGTGTTCCAATACCACCGTCTTTTATCGTTTAAGTTTTCTATGGTATCACCAGTATTTATGCTGGCACCGCCTTTAAACTCATTAGCTTTTGCAGTTAATTCTTCTTGTGTTGGAGTAGGCGTTCCAAAATCATAACTTCCGATAACTATATATCCGTCTTTAAATTTCTTGTACAACTCTTGAAGATAAGAAACATCTGCAATGCGGTTTTCTTTTTCAGTTTCTATTTTTGTATTTAAGGTTTCGTCAGCTTCAATGCGTTCATTTTTTTCAATTTCAACTTTAGAATTTGTATATTTGGCCGCTTCCGCCAGAGTATCGTCACTCGTATCAAATCCATTAATAAGATTGCTGATATTATCTTCAACTTGCTGTATTACCATTATTTCATAATCAAGTGCGTCTTCGACCATCTTTGGTGTATAAGCTCCGTTAGTTGTAAAATCCGAATCCTGAATTATAGGAAGCCATCTCGCAACAATAACAGTACTGCCTTCCTTTACCGGCGCTGTCGCCTGAGATACAGGATAGGTAATGGTTCTATTCTGCAAAGATATATTAAATCCGGCAGTTACCTCAACAACTATTCCGTCGGTATCTTTTATAAAAAGTTTTATCTGTTCAACTCCGGCGCCTTTCCATATATCAAAATCAAATCCGAATACCCTGTTAATACCGTCTGCTAAATAATCACGTCTTGCATGTTGCGTATTTATCATAATTTACCCCTTAATCCTTTATATATCTTCCGTCTGCAATCATATTTGCTCTATATCTGCTATACCCTAAACCTTTCAACCCGCCTCTTAAAAACTCTCCGTTAAATGCGTCCACAGTCCCGGAAAACATGGTTGCAATAGTTTCAAGCGGCACACCCGCTGCAGCCCGGGCCGGAAAATCAACAACTTTAAGCCAGTCGCTCAACTCCATTTTATCGGTATCGTTCCACGCCTTAATACCTTTATACACCCAATCGTAAAAATCCGATATTCCCAAAATTTCGCCTTTCCCGCCGCTATACTTAATCTTTCCGTCAATAAGCCCATTTGTAAGTGTCAAAACAGTGTCGTCCATAAGCGGAATAAACCCGGCATTGACGGTAAGCGGCGAAATTAAAATATTGCGTATATCGTCGTCCTCATCGTCATCGTCAAAAAGTCCCGTAATCCCATAAGTCAGCGCAGCATACAACAAAGGATTAACAACCCCATACAAAGCCACTATTTCCCCAAACTGTCCTAAATCAATCTCTCCTCGTCTAAACTGCACATATGCGTCGGCAATTTTACGCGCATATTGGTTAGGCGTATTCCTAAACGCCACAGCTGCGCGTATAATAGGGTTTTCGCTCCTCTGCCAGCCGGACAAAGATGATGTTTGCGCAGCCTGTTGGGTACGCATAGTGGTAAGTTCAAAATCTTTAAACGCTTCGTCCTCACTTAACCCTTGCGACATCTTATATTTAATTCTTGCGTATCCGCCCATAAGCAAACTGAACATATCGCCGCCACGCACGTTTACGGTTAACATATTGTTCCATTCGTTAAATCTGGAAAAAGTTTTATTTTCCATCGCCCGCTGTAAAGTTTCGTTAGACGAACCCGAAAAAAACCTTGCATTTAAATATCTGTTCTTCATCATAAATTTATAAGCTTCTTTGGGATTACTCCAAAACTCAGCAACGCCTTTTATAAAATCGCTCTTTGGCATTCCTTCGCTATAATTGATAAACGCCGCAACCTGCTTTATCGCAATTATAGGTTTAACCGCTACTGCAGTTTTCAAAAAGTTATTTACAATTTTTCCAAAAAGTTTTTCCTGTGTAAGCATTCTTTTTTTATACTGCGAAATAGAAGAAGCGTCTAACTCATTAAGCAATCCTTTATATACGTCTTCGCCGAATGTTTCGTTATTTTTTACGGCGTTCTCCATTTTAGAGTTTCTGATAATTTTCCTCAAAGCGCCGATTTTTTCCTGTAAGAATATATACCTGTTAGAACTCATAATATGCCGGTTAATAATTGTCAGCGGATCTGTCGGCATCTGCCTTACCATAGGGCTTTGCGCACGCTGCTTAATTTGCGAAGGCTTTGACATCTGCTGCGCCTGCGCCATAGACACATCAATATCGCTTATCGGCGTTCTTGCAATGCTTGGGAAATAATTTTCAACGGTATCAAGGTCAAGCCCGTACAATCTCATGTACACTTCATTCACGCTGTCATAATAACTTTGTGCTGTTTCCTGTAAATAATCCCCAAACGCTTTATCCTGCTCGGTAAGTTTAGAAAACATATCAGTCAAATTTTGCGGCTGCGGTGTCAGCCTTTTGCCTTTCTCGTCAAATATCGGCACTTCATATTGCATTAACAAACGTTTTCTCAGTTCCGTGTTTTTATACCATATATAAATAGTGATAATATCAGCTTTTGAAAGCTGCACGGTTTCCGGCTTAGCGTCATCATTAATTTTATAATCGGAATACTCAAACTTTTCATTTAACAAATCGCGGTAAATCTGCGTAAACTCCTGCTGCGACTTTACGCCATAAATCTCCCGCCCGCGTTCATTAACATTTTTAATATCATAATAGTTTGCCGTATCGGCTTCCTTTTGCGGCACAAGAAGCGAATATTGGTCAACGGCATCCTTGCCAAACAAGAAATTTAAATATGTTTCCCAATTTCCGCTAAACCCTAAAAACGCTTTTAAAACTTTACCGACTCCTTTTTTGCTGTCCGGATTTTTAACTTTTCCAACAAGCCTGTCAGTCTCTTCAATCAAATTAATCTTCTTTTCAAGCTCCGCTAAAGCATGTCCCCTGTTGGCTTCATTGCGTATCGTCATAATATCGCCGTACAAATCTGCCAATATCTGATTTCCAAGCTTCATTTTTTTCATTCCGTCGGCAAGGGCATAATTCATTATTCTGTTTTTAACTCTGGTTCTAAAATCCACATCGTGATTTTCATTATCGCTCATCAGCGCGTACTTCTGCATAGCAAACTGAAATTCAAGCTCTTTCGGATCATCTACTTGATTCCAAATATCCTGCAGCTCTTTAAAAAAATCATTGGTATCTTTATCGTATCTGCCTACTTTCTGGTCGCCTTGCTTAACCCAAATAGGCCGCGAAACTTCTCTGGCAATTATATCTTCCATAAACGGCTGATATATATCGCTTGCCATGTATTCAACACTGTTAAAAACTTTATTGAGATTATCAACAAGCTCCTGCCAACTTTTAAGATTTCTCCACTCGTCAAGCAATTGCTCTTTACCTGTCATAACCTGTCTTTTTTTATCTAAAGAGCGGCTATTTTTAACATTGCTAAAATGTGGTATTCCAGAAAGCGCAGACCGTAAAGCCTGTCTAAATCCTGTTGCGTCCTTTCCGTCTTCAATACGCTGCCTTGCAGTTTCAAGTAAAGCCTTTTTGCGTTCTCTTATGATATTTATTGGGTTTTCATACCTTGCGCTGGTCTGGGTATAATCAGGCATATTCATAATTTCGCTTTCAACTTCCGCCAGTGCGTCATTAACGGCCGCAAGCAGTTTTTGGCGGTCATTTGTTTTTATAGCGTCTTCAATGTCTTCCTTTCTTATCTTTTTTCCCAAATCTTTGTTTTTTTGCGCAATTTGTTCAATAACTTCTTTAATGTCACCGTAAAGCCTTTTATCTTCGGCAAGGGCTTTTTCTTTCTTTTCAAGACGCTGCGTATAATCGTCAATATATTGCCTGTCTTGTTCTATCTCTTTTTGTGCGTCGGCAATTTTTGTTCTTTCTTGTTTTACGTTGATTTTTGTATCTACTTCCTGTTCTTTTTTTGCTAAATTGGATTCACGCTTTTTTAATTCTTTTTCTTTCTTTCTGATGGCTTCATTTTTATGTTTAATAAGATTTTTATCACGAATAATAGATTGTTCTATATCTTCCATTTTTGCGCCCTTGCCAAGTTTCTCATTCTGTTTTTCAACTCTATCAGCCAATTCTTGCAAATTTGCCAAAGTATCATACGAAACAACTGCAAAATTTCTATCGGCAAGCTCGTCAATCATATCAAGCACACGTTCAGCCTCAGCAAGATTTCCGCCAAACATTTCTTGTATGGCTTCAACATTTCTATCATAATCCTCTATTGCTTCAATTCTTGATAAGTTGTCAGCGCTGTCTATCCTTTCGCCGTCTAAAGCCTTTTCAATCAAACTAAGGCTCTGAGTTTGCAAATCTTCTGAACCTATATCAAGTTCGCTATCTCTTGCTGTCTGCAAAAATTCCAAACCGGTAAGAAAAGATTGTAAGTTATCTTCACCTAAAGCCTGCCTGTAATTAGGACTCTCCGGATTTATAATTTTTATACCTGCATCTTTGGCTTTATCAATAAGCGGAAACGTTTCCTTTACTCCAAATCTTCTAATGTAATAAAGCAAATCCTCTCTCGGCGCTCTCGGTCTGCGCTGATTCACCTGATTAACATAATTGCGTATCTCATCAAGCCGCTGTCCGCTCATCTCAATATCTCTGCCGGCTCTAATATCTTCAATCTGCTGTTTTATTGCCTGCCTTTCTTCACTCGTATAATTTGCTCTTTCAAACTCCATAGGCGCAAGCAGTTCATTAAACACTTCAATCATTTCAGGGCTTGCCTGCAAACTTTCAATTTCGCTGTCAACCAAAACGTCTCTTATTTGCGCAAGCCACTGCCTGAACATAATAAAAATGCGTTTAAGCGCAGAGTTAGGCGCATTGCCTGTTTTAACATACGCTGTAAACGCATTGGCAAACTTCTCATGCGGCGTCGCCGACTTTTCACCGCTGCCCGAACTGTATTCTTTGTCGTATAAAGCCTTTCCGTTTTCGTCAAACCCCACTTTAAGATATTTGTCTATCTTTGCTTTTAAAGCCAAAAAATTCTCGTCCTGCGAAATCTTTGCAAGCCGGTCTATTGAACGCAAATACAAATGTCCCAACTCGTGAACTATAGAACTTTTATCATGGCTTTTAGTAAGCCTTATAATCGACCTCTCATCCTCAAACGTAATAGCCGCACGCGGAATCTGCACTTTTTCGTTCTGATAATACGTCTCTTGTATTTCTGCAAGTTTCGGGTCAAACAAAACAAAGTTCCGCCCCGCACTTGCCGTACGTCCGCCCAAACTGTCCGACGGATACTCATTGCCCAAAACCCCGTATTTTAAAAGCATCCCGGACGTTTCTTGAGCCGGCTCATCCGTTAAATTTATTTTGGCGTATTTTTCCGTTATAAGCGAATATATTTCTCCGCCGCTCATATAGGCAAGCTCTTCTTCGTCTTCGTCAATCAAATAATCTTTCCCCATATGCCGGGCGGCTTCGTTAAATTCTTTAATTGCGGCTATAACCGCCTCTTGCACTTTTTGGCTCTGCTTAGACAATGGCTTATCCAACTGCAAAAAATCCTCGCTTTCAGGCAGGTCAACTTTATATACTTGCGATCTTTTTTCAATTTTCGTTTCGTCAACCGTAGAGGCATACTCTATCATAGCCTTTAATCTTTTTATTTCATTTTCATTGTTGTCTCTTTCTTTTTCTATTTCAATGTTATTTTCTAAACTTTTAATAAGCTTGTCTTTGCCGCCATAATGAACAATTAAACTTAAAACTTGCCCTTTAGACGCTCCTTTTGTAAGATAAGATTTTTGAAGCGTTTCATAAGGTATTGCATTATATTTAGTAAAATTTTTAGAATAATTTAGTTGGTTATAATATTGCTCTGCAATTTCCTTCAAAGAAGTAAAATAATGTCCCCATCCAAAAGTCTGATTTCCTTCGCCGCTTCCTATAAAGTCGTTAGAAAACTCATTTATACCGCGCATACCGCCGTGATACCCCGTTTGATAATAAATATTAGGATTATCCCCGTCAAACGTCCCTTGATTATTTACGGATTTTATTTGGTTTGGATAAAATGCCAAAACTTCAAAATTCTTTCCATCGACATCATCGTTATAAACAACTCCATCATATCCTAAAGTTTCTAACTCAGATTTTCTAACGCTGTTTACTCCTGTTATTTCTGCATAATCTTTTGCGTAATATGGATTTTTAATAGACAGGTATGCCTTTATTGTTGGGTTTCCTCCACCTGTCGGATAGGAAGCTGCATATTCTTCAATGGCACTGAAATATGCTCCGTTCTGCTCTCTGCCATAACCTTGGCGCGAAGTCATATCAAATACATTAACATTATCGATATTTTTACGGCCGTGATACACTACAAGCGGCTTCCCGTTCTCATTGACGACCTTTGAAACATTATTGACTTTATCGATAAGTTGTGTTAGTATATTGTCAGACAGCGACACTCTTGCCGGGTAATTGCCGGACTTTATTGTGTCGCTGTCTTTTATTTTGTCTACAACAATTTCTGAAACAAATGCCGAATGCAATGTCTGCTGACCTTTTGCTCCTTTTTTCTGTTTCTTTCCTGCTTTACTTTCCGTAATCGTAAACCTTACAATATACTCGTCACTGCCGATATTAAATTTATTAAACGTGTTATGCCAAAAAGCTATATTTGGATGCGGCTTATGTGTGGTTTGATATGTTTTTTCAGTATCGCTTGTCAATAATATGGAATTTTTGTAAAGCTGCGGCAGGTAATTAAAAATCTCAGCAAATTTGAATCCTTTATGCTGTAATAATTTATTTACCGTCTCTATAGGCAAAATAGTGTTTCCAAGCTCACTATGTTCAATATTCCGGTTTTCTCTGAAAACATTTTCAGCGGCTTTTTTTGATAAAGATTCATGAGGCGTTACAGATTCAGTCTGCCTGTTAATAAAATCATTAAACTTCTGTGCAAGCTCCCAGTCGCCAAACCACTGCTTAAAAGCAGCGCTTTTTATTTGCTCTTCATTACTGCTGTTTGTCCATGTTGAGGATTCGTAAACGTTATATTTTGGTTTAGAATACTCCATGCCTACTCTTTTCTTTTGCAAACTGTTAAGCCTGCCTTTAGCATTTTCTAATTTTCTCTTAATTGGCGCTGTATCTTCTATATATCTTTCCTCTTGCTGAGCATTTGAGCCTAACTCATATTTTTTAGCTTCACGCACACGTCTGTTATGCTCAACATCTCTCTTATTTCTTGCGCTCACGATTTCCAAATCGGCATTTAAACTGTCAACTTCCTGCTGCGCCATATCAATTCTGTAATCCAAATCTTCAAGCGCCAAATCGTTATCCAAAATTTCTATATAGCGCCTAGCCAATCTTTGCGTCCTTTCGTCAAAAGCCTTAAATTCATCACTGTCAAAATCGCCGTTATCCTGCACAAATTCCATTATATTACTGTCATCAATATTTTTTACAATGTCATATACACGTTTGGCATCGGCTCCTGTCTGTATGGCTGTCTGCAAAGCTGCATTATGCACGTCCTTATAATGCCACAAATACTCAAGCGCTATGCTTTCTATTTCGGCGTCTGTATATTCTATGGCTTGAGGCTCAATTCCAAGCTCTAACTGCTCTTGGTTATATTGCACTTGTTCACGCCGGATATTATCAACAATCTGCTCAGGCTGCATAGCGGCAACACTTCTGCTCTGATTAATAATTTCAAGTTTATGACTGTTATACCATTCTTGAGGGCTTATACCAGCGGCATTGTTCCACAATGTTGCCAAGCTTGCCATTGTCTGTGCCGCAAATTCGCTTTCTTCCAGCGTAAGCCCTGCGTTAAGCGCGTCCTGCCTTACTTGCATTTTAATATCATTTATCGCCCTTCTTCTTTCCGGCGTCATAGATTTAATTTGTTCGCGGGCAGTATTAATAAAATTTTGCATACCTTTTTTTACATCGTTGTTTGGAAATGTTAAAGGGCTGTCTTCGTCATTGATAATCTTTTCAACAAACTCCATAGCCTGCTGCGATGTCGCACTTTGAGTAATAGCCGCAGACACTTCTTTTGCCTTTTCAGGTTCAACTCCTTTTTTTTCAAGAGAAACTTGTCCGGCTCTTGCTATAAAGCTTACAGGCGCGCCTATAATAGCTCCAATCAAAGCCTGATAGAAAATATCATTAATAGTTTCATCTGCTTCTTTCTGGCGGCTACCGAATGTCTGCATAATAATTTCTTCAGCTGTAGCCTGTGCGCCTTCCTGTAAAGGTTCTTCCAGCGCACCTATAACACGTGCAGCGACACCTTTTATTTTCATGGCTCTTATAAAATAATCAAGTCCGATATATTCTAAAGCACCTTCCGCTATACCGCTTAACGTCCCAAATGAAGCGGCACGGCTTGGTGACATTCCATCTTCAACAAGCTCTTCATAAGTACTGCGCCCTGCAATCCATCCAAACAGAATAGAAGCGCTTGAGGGAGATTTGGTAACTATTGTAAGGCCTAATGCTCCAAGCATACTGGTTAATCCACTGCCTATGTCAAACATAATACCGTCTGAAGCGTCTCGCCCAAGCCCTGCGTCAAGCAATGCTTGCCTGTGCTTGTCAATCATCATTTGCAGTTTTTGTCTTCTGAATTCTTGAGATTTTTCATAATTATCTAAAACTTCTTTTCTCGTTTGCGGATTAATGCTTATATTTTCTTCGTTTAAATCCATCTGCCATTTTTCAAAATTCGTAGGCAAATGCGCAACGCTGTCGGCAATACCCGTAAGCTGCCTTTCAAGCAGCTGCGCAGTAGATACAAGCATACTGCCAATGCCTTTACTAAAGCTATTAATAGCATCGCCGACAACGCTTGAACGCCTCACGCCCATATCCGTAAGCGAAAAATAATTGTCCCTAAACTTCTTTGCAAGTTGAATGTCAACCGCGTAATCAATCTCTTCAGGGCTTTGCAAGTCCGTATAAACTCCCATATTATGTTTTTCAACATAGACAGAATGCTTTGCGGGTTCTTCAAACATAGGCTTTACATTGCGTACAGTTTCCTCTTGTTCAAGAAGCGCATTATGCGCTTGGTTTTCAACATTAGGAAAATCTATCGGCTCAGCGTCATTTCGTAACGCTGCGCGTCTTTCAAGCTCGTCTATGCCCGGCAATATATCGGAAGCGGCAGGCTGTAATATATCTTGTTTATTCATTATTATTTTCCTTAATACTGCGGCGTCTTGGAGATTGTCTTAACACTATATCTGAATTTGCTCTGCTTCTAAATCTTGTCACTTCTCTATACCGTCTTACTGTATCGTCCCATGTTCTTGTAGTGTATGTGTGGTCTTCAACATATCCGCCTATATCTTCCAATGCTCTGTTTGCAACCCTTCCGGAGCCAACCGCTGCTCTCTGTGTCCGTCCTTCATCTTGCAATCCTTGCGAAGCCGTCCTTGCGGTATCAGTTCCTATCGGCAACAGATTCTCATAAATACTGCCGGCAATACTCCTGTTGCCTGTAATCATGTCTCTTACATTGCTAAAATTGCTCTGACTATAATAGGGCAATAACGCCCCGCCGTACAGCACAGCGTCAAACTGCTTATCGCCAATATTAAGCCAATTTTTTATTTGAGTTCTTAAAATATCTCTTTCTATATTTAAAGCATTTGCAACATCTTGAGATTCGGAACTTTTTGTATCAATCCCTGCCTTTATATATTCTTTCCACACAGCTTCAGTTAATGCGCCTACCTGCTGCTTTGTAAATATTCCTCTGCCGGCGCCTAAGTTTTTGTCAAGCAACCTTAAATCATTTAAAATAGCTTTTTTTGCGGCTTCGCTTACGCTATGCGAAAATCTGTTTTCATCGCGCAATTTAAACCCTTCTTCTTCAACAAGCGTTCCAAGAGCGCCCCTTAACTGAGCAAGCATTTTTGCGCTTTGCTGATCATAATTTGAAAGGCTTCCGTCTCTGCGGCCGCCTTCTACCGTTCCTATAATATTCACAAGGCTTTCAACATTGTTCAAATCTTTATTTTTTATTCTGCCCTGGTTATCAATATCAAACAATTTAACCTGCATTTGAAGATTTTCATAAAAGTCGGCATTCCTTGTAGCGTAATTCCTGTCTTTATCCGTTAAAATCTTTTCCATCCACGAAAAATAAGTTTCTTTTTCTTTCGCGGTCAAATCCCTGAGACCTGACTGTAAGGCTTTTTTCTCATCTGCAGTCAACAAGCCGTCATTTATATGCATAGACATACTTGCCGGCTCATTTATTAAATCCCTGTAATATCTGCTTGCCATATCAGAATTGGTTTGAAAAAGCATGTGAAAGTAATTCCTAAACGGTTCAAGCCTTGCGTCCTGAGTTGTTCCCTCTCTGCTTTTAATTCCTTGCTGCGCAGCGTTGATAAATCTTTCTCTTTCGGTGGCGTCTAAATATTGATAATGTGGCGGATTTGATTTGCTGCTTTTCGACGGTGTCTGCAATTTTAACAAAGCACCCGCGGGGTTAGCATTAATATCTCTGCTGACTTCCGCCAAGCTCCATTCGTGATTTGCGGCTTTGATAATAATTTCTTTATCTTTAGGCACAAACTGTCCGTTATTAACAGAATTATGGTAATCCTGCATAATTGCGGCCGCTTTTACGGAATCAGCTTCCGCGGCGGCGTTTACCGCAGCAATACGCCCCAAATCTTTTATGTCAATAATGTTTTTATCGTATTTCTGTACGGAATAATCAAAGGCAAGATTATATTGATGTCCTTTATTAAAGTCAGCGCCGCGCCCTGCGCTCCAAGCGGAAAATAAATCTTTACCAAGCGCAGATTCTCCGTTCTTAGCAACCTCGTCATTGTATTGTTTATATAAATCTTCAAGCGTTGCCGGCTGTATCTGTCCTGTTTTAAGTTTATTTCTTAAATCAGCATTATACGCAGACAAATTATTTTCAAACTTTTTTATTTTGTTTTCGTCTTCTTGAAGTTTAATGTTATTTAAAATCTGCTCAAAACGGCTGACATTCTTTCCTAAGTTGTCAACAGCTTGTCCTATCTGTCCGCCGAATACCGCTTCAGGCGGCGCGGAAAGATTTGGCGTAGTCACACTCGGCGCATTTGGAGCAACTCTATTTTCTCTTGTTGGTATTTTCATTTTGTCCTTGCGGACGGCATTTTAGCCGTTCCTTTTAATCGTTAATTGCCGTTACGCTGTAAGCGAGCGCCTATTGTATCTATTTGCCGCAAACTGCGAAGCTCCGCCTAAAACCGTACTTCCAGCGCCAATCATTCCTGCAGTCATGGCATTCTGCCCGGAAATACCATAAAGCGAAGCCTGATTTTTTAAATTAATTTTTTCAAGCGCTGCCCTCTGTCGGTTTCTATGTACGGCAAGTTCAGCATTTCTCCGGACCATACTCTCGTCTTCGGATATACTTGTTAAAGTATCTTTTAAAATATTTTCAAAGGTTACGCTGTCAACTCCTACACCGGCAGCCCCTGCCGCAGCTCTCTGCGCTCCTATAAGCCTCTTACCTTCTTTATCTATCTGCCCAAGTTCAAAAATTTCTTGCTCATAAATATCTTGATTTTCAAGTTCTGCTGACTTGCTTATCTGATCGCCCTGTATATCGGCAAGCCTACTCAAATAATTAAAATACTGCTTTTGAGATTGCGCCTGCTGTAATTGTCCTAAAGCTGATACCGCTACTCCTATCCAGCCCATATTAACCTCTCTTTAATTCAAAATAATAAAAAGCAACTTCATCCTTACCGCATTTTATAGGATTTTCAAAATCTATATAAGCTCCGCAAAGTTTCAGCCACTTAATACTTTTTATATGCCTGCTATCAACCCAATTATAAAGAAGCGGATAAATTCCAAGCGTCTTATTAATCCAATATCTGCTTGCCTTGATAAACGCTTTTACATTTACATTTTCGATTTCGTTTGTCGTCAACATCCAAACAAGACAGCGACTTGCTAAATAATTTTTAGGCACAATCCCAAACATGCCAACCAACTTACCGTCATTAAGTATCACATCGGAAATCACGCTCACATCAAAACTTGCCTTTACCGCTTCATACGGACTTTCAGCTCCGCTTGTCATAACCTCGTCAATTTCCGCCTGCCTCATATTTTGCGCAAGTTTATCGCAATCGCTTTTAAAAGCTGTCGAAAATGCCAGCATGTAAGTCCTCTTGCCTTTATAATTTGCCGGAAGCTAAGATGCCGCGTCTAAATGCGGAGTAATTGCCGTAATAGTCATGGGCAAAGGCATATCCTGACGAATTTTAACGCTCTTATAAATCTCATTTGTACTTTCAGGCGTCATTATATATTTGTCCGAATAAAGCTTTGTAGGTTCGCCCAAAGCTTCGGTCGTTCTCTGCCAAATCTCGTCCAGCTTACTCCAGTCAGTACCAATGCGGCCGCCTCTTGAATTATAGAAATCAACATCAATTCTAAATATTTTTCCTTTGCGGCTGCCAAATTCAGCAGCTGCAATGTTAAGAGTTTCAAGCTCCGACACATAAGGAAGTCCCGCAATAATCTTTTTAGGGACATTGCCGGAGTTTTTCAGCTTATATATTCCGTTTGCAACTGTCCCTGTTTCAACATTTCCGTCATTCAAAACGGTAATAGTCTGCCCGTTAAATCTATCAAGTCCGCTTAAAGTTTCTCCTGTATGATTTTCAAATACGCTTGCGCAATCTAAAAACACGCCGTCTTTTACACCTTGAATAAAATTTCTCTCGGCAAACCTTTCAATGAATGTCCCGCTTGCTCTTTCCACGACAGCCCAAATTTCGTCAAAGTTTTTTTGTTTAAGCGCACATACGGCCTTAACTTTACCTTGCGTTTCACAAAGCGTCCACGCCAAAATCTGCTGTTCTCTTAAATAAGTCAGCAGACACAGTTTGCCGTCATCGCGTACTGCCCAAATAATACTATGCGGCTCCTGTTGATACACAATATCGATAATCTCATGCCCCTCAAATAAGTGAGTTGCAAACAGCCTTAAATTGTCGCCGTCATATCCATCGTCTCCAAAATTGTAAGCAATATCCCTTAAATATCCGCCGCGCTGCACATATATAACGCGGTTCCCGATTATCATAGGAACTGCTTCTTTGGAGCCTCTATAGGTCTGTGGTTTTGGTCTTGTCGTTGTCGGCGTCATAACTGCGCCTTCGGCTATAATTACTGTCTCAGAGTCGCTTGTCAGCGCCAAAATATCAGCCATCGGCATTAAGTTATGCACTGTATTTATTTTTCTCGAAGGTATATTTGTGCTGATGGCGTCGCTGTCAACCAAAGGCGACGACACGCCGAAATCATTATAATATCCGGTTTGGCTCATCCACACGCCTTGCTGGTTAAACTTACTGCCGCCCAAAATATGCCTATCCTGATAAAAACATCCGCAGCGCGGATACCCGTTTTTATCGCTCCACGCTCCCTCGCTCCAATCGTCAGTCGAAGTATTTAATATAATGTTTTGGTCTAAAAGATTATTTTGTACTGTAAAATTAGCGCTATACTGCGAAATTCTGCCTGTAATTTTAAGAATTAAATCAAACGTGTATGAATCAATAGAGAATGTAAAATTTAAAATACGCTTTGAGTCGCTTGATACTTGCGTCCAATCTTGAATTGCAAATCTTAACCAATAATCGGAATCAAAAGCTCCGACGATATTATAGTTTGCGCTTACAACTGAATTAAGAATTCTTATATCTTCCCAATTCGTTTTATCAAAACTTCTCTGCATAACGATATTGGCTTCCCAACTCCCTGAAGTCAAAATCTGCCAGCGCGCATTTGCTCCGCAAAGAACTGCTGCTGAAGTCCACAAAACTCCGCTTACCGTGGCTTGCGATTCTGGCACCTGATGTGAAATTTCCTGAGATTGTTCAGTATGCGCAATACGCATCAATGACCCTACCATGCCGGCAGTAAAATATGGTTTACTTGAAGATATCATAGAGAGCGAACCGATAGTCATTCTCATGGTTTCATCTTTATTAACAGACAAAAACGGACCATTAAGCACATTCATAGAAACAAAGGTAAATGCGTCAACGGCAACTCGCCTCAATTCATAAATAGGATAATCCTGATGGTAAATATAAAGTACATCCGCACTCTGATTAAATTTTAATTGGTATATGTCGTTGGCGGTAAAAATCGTGGAAACTTCGTAGGGTGTGTTATTGGAGTTAAGTACAGCCGTCGCATCCAAGCGGAAAAAACGAATGTACTTAACTCCAATTTCCATACAATACTGTATATCGTCATTGTAAGCAAACTCTTTTACAATTACAGGCGCAGCTGCGTTTTTAACGGCAGCAACATGAATACTGCCGCCTCTATTGCTTACCGCTCCCTGCGGATGCACAATAAAGTTATACGCCCGGCGTAAAGAAGTATTAGCGGTAGCCAAATCCGTTCTTGCAGCAATTAACGGATCAACTTCCCCTCTCGAAAAAGCAACCTGTGGTACCGCAACCGGAGCTTGCAAGATTTTTAACCTCTCTTTATTCGTAATCTTTTAAATAACTGCTTTCCTGACGGACATAATTATTCTCTTCATTTAATGTTGAAGCGGCCGCCTTATCAATCGCCATTTGCGCTCTTTGAAAAAGTTCTGCGCCTTTGTCCATCTTTCCTGATAAAGGATAACAAAGCACATCTGAAAGCGTTAAAACAAATGCCCACTCAAATTCCGAATCATATAAATCTGAATCTTCAATATCGGCTGTGTATTCAATCAATGCTTCGTCAATATTTACGCTTAAAAGTTTTCTGCCTTGGCTGTCTGAAAACAATTCTTTACGTATAAATTTTTCAAATTCAACCCACACGCCGTTAACATAAATGGAACGCACATAAAGACACTTCGGCGGCAAAGCATAATTAAAATGAAATTTTGATAAGTCATTCTCATTAAGTTCAACTTTATTAAGCCTTGCTCTCTTGCGCGCAAAATTCCAGTTCGCTCCGCGCAACACAGCTTTACGCACATCGTTATAAAAAAGCTTGCATTTCCTCGTCTCCTCGCTTTGCTCGTCAAGGTTAGAAATAGTCTTTTGTCCAAACATGGATAAAGCTTTATTGCAAATATTTACAGACGGCCCCAAGCCCATTTTTATATCCTCGTAATCTCCGGCAGATAATTCACATATCCGCCGGAGATTATTTATTTTCAGTCCTCTTTATCTTCTCCGTCCGGCGATACGCCCGCCGGTTGCTGACTTGTGTCTTCTTTTTTTTCTTCTTTAACTTCGTCGAACAATTTACTGTCCAATCCTTTAGGTATCTTTGTCACAATGTCGCCGGCTTTTCTATATGTGCCGCCGACAAACATATCTTTTTTTAATCTATATACCATTGCCTTATCTCCTTTATCCTTGCGGATATCACGCTACTTGTCAGCTGCAGCATCTACTCTTTTTTATTTTCTGTCGCTGCTCCAATGCTCCATTTCAACGCTAATTTTTCCGGTTGCGGAAAATGTTCCTACGGGTTCAACAGTTGCCTTAATGTATCTGCTTACTCTTCCTTTAGGCAAATGCTGCGTGGCAAACTCGGCCCCGGCAACAGCTTCAGCGACAGGAATAACGTTTGTGCTGGCTATTTCCGTGTAGGTCGTACCGTCATCGCTTGTCAGTATTTTGCCCACAAAAGACGTTCCTCCGCTCAAATCCTGCTTGATTATAAATTTTGCAACAACATCAGGCTCAGAACCTATTACTGCGCCAAAATCCAAAGGCGTTCCAATATCGCCGGCTTTTGCCGGAATTGATACATTTTCCGCTAAAGTTAATTCTTGGTCTTTCATGTTTATTACTCCTTAATTTTATTTTGTAGCTTACGACTATATCCCTTTATACAGGTTAGCTGCTTTTACAGCTAACCTGATTTTCCTATTTCCTCTTTTTTTTATGTGTACGTTACAAGTTCTTCTGCTGCAAGCAAGCAATCCTGCTGACGGAAAGGAATGCCGTTGACGTTTGTAATCAACTTACCAGCAAATCCGCTGGTAGGATAGCTTCTTTTGTATCTTCCCAAAGCCTGCTGGTCTAAGCATTTCATTACGTCTCTTCCGGCGTAAGCTACAACATTTCCGCCGTTTGATTTAAGAATTCTCAAAGCTTCCATAATAAACATTTCAAGGTCAGGCACGCCTGCAGTTATGTTTTGCACTTTTCCTTTGACGGTATCTATATTACAGATTCTTACTACGCTTCTGTAATCCTTAACCGTCAAGCCGATTTTCCACTTGAAATATTGGTAATAGCCAGGAAGCTTTCCACCGTTAACGCCGTCAATTTCGCCTTTTGTCAACGCTCCCTCTTCAAGTCCGCCTTTTGAATTTTTCGGATAGAAAGCATAGGTTGACTTAGGCCCCCAAGATACAAGCACTATTGAGCCTAAATTGCTTGGGTTGCTTACGCCTGTACTTGCATCTATCACATACTCCGATACTGAGTATTTAGGATTGAGCGTATTATATCTGGGAATAATTCCGTATAAACTCTCGGCGCCTTTAGAACCGTAAAAAAGCGTCCTGCCAAGCTTTTCTCCGTTAGCAGTTCTGTGCGCAAACTGTTCGTCCGCAAGCTCTCTGGCGGCCGCCGCTCCGAAATCGCTAAGATAAGATTCATCTATTTCGAGTTTTGAAATAAGTTCTGTTCTTGGGTCAACTTTTACCAAAACGCCGCCTTTAGACGCTGTTATCCCCTGATTATATTTTCTTGCTACCACTTCAGGCATTTTTGCCCTTTCTCTGAATTTGTTTCCGTTATCAGAGTTCTCTTCCTGAAAATGTATGTCTTCAAGTATAGGATTTTCTTCTGTCATAACCTCAGCTGTTGTTCTGTCAATATCACTTGCATAAGCCATCTGATCCCTTAATGTTCTCAACCTCATACCCATATTAATTTTCCTTTAGAAGCTAAGCTTCTTTTAGTTTTTTTACTTACTGTTTGCTTTTTTTAGCTGTTCAGCCGCATGGGCTGTCTCAACCGCAACGCTGTCTAACTTTGCTTCTTTTCCCGGACTTCCGCCCGGCATCGTATCATCTGCTATCTGCCCTCCTGCAAACACAAGCAGCTTAACAAAAAGAGGATGATTTCCAAGCCCCGTCTTGTCAAACATTTCGCGCAGTTCTTTTTCAACTCCTGAGGCTTTCATTGCCTTTGCCGCTAAAGCAAGCTTCTTTTCTTTGTCCGCGCCTAAATATTGGTCGGTTTCTGCCTTCCATTTATTTGTCCGCGTAACATATGCATCTTGCTCCGCTTTTGCATAAGCCAATGCGCTGTTAGCCTGCAAATCTACATACTTCTGCGCCTGCTCTTGCGTCAAACCCATTTCTTTTGCAAGTCCTTTAAAACCTTGTATAAGCTTCTCATCCGGCGTCATCCCTTCCGGAAATTTAAAGTCTGTGTATTCTGTGGCTTTTGGCGGCTCATCTGTTTTTTTAGGTTCGCTGTCTTTTTTTTCAGGAGACTCGGTCCCGGACTTATCCGCTGCCGGCGGCTCATCTGTTTTAGTCTCTGCCTGTTTTGCCGGCTCGTCCTGTTTTCCGCCGTTATCCGCAGCAGGCTTATCTCCGCCTGCTCCGCCTAAAACAGTTGTAGTCTCGGAAGCTTCGCTTCCAGAGCCTGAGGCGCTTCCACCTTCGTCTTGCTCCGCAAAATAATGAATCAGCTTTAAATCAATACCAAACATTCTTTTAATCAAACTATTTTTCATAACTGCTCCCCTGCGGACATTCGCCCGTTTTTTTATTTATTTGCCGCTGCCGTATCTTCACTCTTCATTCTGCTGTTCGTTGTGCAATCCCAAATCATCGTTTTTCTTTATTTGTTCTTCCAAATCTTTCTGCTGACTATTTGATAATGAAGCCAATTCTGCAAGCATCTGTGTAAACGCCGACGGTTTATATTCCAAAATAGTATTAAGTATATCCAACCCCACGCTGCGCGAACCTTCGCATTTGGCAAGCAAAATTTCATTTTCATTATGATTAACTTTAAGTGTTCCGCTTCTCTCCACAACTTCCCCTAAAACTCTTCTTCCTTGCGGCGAAGCCAAAATATACAGCCAATCACTTTTTCTTAAACTTTCTTTTTTATTTTTTTTCATTGTGCTGCCGCCCTATTTGGAGATACGCCCACAATGTCAGTTAACGCGTTAGGTTTAGATGTATCGGTATCCGATAAAGTCTTTGCTTTATCTATCGCTCCGCCAAGCAACGCTATCTCTTGTTGCTGCTGTGCTGCCCGTGCCTTAGCTTTATTCATAGCCGCAACTTCTTCTCTGCTGTTTAAAAGCTCCGGCATTGCTCCAGCCATGTCATAATATTTTCTTACCGTTTCTTCCCAATTAACAATATTTGATATTTCAGGATTAATTCCTATCACGCCGCCGGCAAATGATGTCGCCTGCCCCAAAATATTTAATTCTGCTATCTTTTGGGCTTGGGCGAGCAGTCCGAGATACTCAATATCAAGTTCAACCCCTTCAAGCTCCCGCGGTACCGGCGCAAACAAACCGCCTTCAAGCATTAAGTTAAACACTCTGTTAATCAAAAAGCGCGGGCATTCTCTTGTTAAATTTTGAAGCAACGGTCCCAACTGTAATAATTGTTCGCCTTTCAATGCTGCAACTTCACGCGCCGTCATATCTTTTCCGGCTCCGGCAATCATAAGGAAAAGATTTGACCTGTAACTTTTATGAATCAAATCTCTCGTGCTTGCAATTTTATATTCAACGCTTTCAACATTTAAATTTACATCGTATACTGTTTTAATACCGCCTGCAGATCCGGCAAAAGGTACATAAGATTGACCGCCCGGCATTACATTAATTCCCGACAATCTGCTTGAACTGTTAATTTGCACAGGCGGATTTACGCCCTTTTCAACGCCGATATGCGAATCTTTTTGAAGTCTTTGCAACGACTTAACATAATTGAGCGTCTTATGCCCGTTTCCGACAGCATATATATGCCTTGTAGTTAACTTCTTCCATCTCGGCGTCATAACGGGAAATTCTCTAAACCCTCTTATTGCCAAAAATCCCTCGTTATCAATATTTTTACCGCTTAACCAATAGTATGAGAGATATGGCTTTCCTCGTCTATCGTACACGCCTTCAATCTTCTCATAGTTAGGCTGTATGATATTATAAATTGTATGACGTTTATCCAAATCGTTATTTGTATATTGCCATTGAATTTCTTGAGACACATTATTTAATCCGAATTCACTCACAATTTGCTCAACTGTAAATTCAAAACATCTTGCTAAAGAATTGATATTTCCTTTGCTGTCAATCGCCAAAGAATATTCCCCGACCATATAAGCCTGAAGATTTACAACATCATTAATATCTTCAAGCACGGCAACAGCCGAATTTCCAAATGTAGGGCATTCATTATAGATATGATAAAGCCCGTCATAAGCATTAGACGATGTTAAAACTTTTAAAATTCTCTGCACACAATCATTAAGCCACAACTGCACATAATGGTTAGTATCCAAATCAGGCCGGCTTTTATGCGTTAACTTAAACCAAGCCCTGTCAGGCGGCGTAATACCGGAATACAACCCGTCGGCAACAATTGCCGCCGCTTCAGTCGCGGCATTATCGATAATCTTTGAATAATCCGGCTCAGCATCCCAATCCTGTCCGGGATAAAACCCGTATTCCGGCAAAATAAATTCCGTAAGTTTTTTCCACTTAGGAATTTTCTTATCCCGAACTGCCATTAAAGCGTTATAGCGTTTAACGATTTTATCTCTATCCATTTAAGCTCCTAACACAGGCTCGTTTCCAAGCAGCGTACCTGCGTAAATCGTAGAACTTATCCCCTGCTTCTTCCGTGCGGCCGCCAACAAACGCCGCCTTATATCCATTGTGTCAACAATCTGGCCCGGTCCTTGCGCACTCGCAATTCTCTCCTGCGCAGCGGCAGCTTCATCCAATTGCTCTTGCAACTGTTTTGCGTCGTATCCTGATAAGTTGTTAACTAAACCACTTGCCATACTTGTAGGAGCATTTAAAATATCCGTTATTCCTTTTCCGCCGTAAATTGAAGCAAGCCCTGTATCAGGGCTTCCGTAAAGGCTCAAAGCACCTAAATCAGAAATTGCCCCGCCATAATTCTTTTTCTCAATATTTCCATATGCACTTTTAGCGTATTCTGAAGCAGTTACTAACCCGGTAATCTGATTAAAAAAACTATTCTTTCCTATAGTTGTTCCGCCCATATTAAACCTCTCTAATCATCAAACGGATTATAATTACTCCCGTTTGCGATATTATTTGAACTTATCATATTCAAAGATTTTTTCGGTATCGGCACGGCAAAACTTAAAGCTAAGCCGTCTCCGTAATCAGGACTTCTTCCCAAACGTTTTTTTATTTCGTTTTTAGATTCCATAATAATCTTTTCAGTCTGCTTTTGATAACCGTACCGCATAGCTCTTAAGTCTGCGCTTAATTTTTCATTATTAGTTAAAATTCCATGATTTTTAATCCACTCTCTTAGCTTCCACCAATACTCAGCGCGTTTGTTGTGGAATGTCGAATCTGCAGGCTTCTCTGCCGGATTAATTTCAAAATGCTCAACGCCCAACCTTGTCAAATTATCACAAACGCTTGCGCCTACTCCGGTAACTTCAATAATTATTCCGTCCGCTTCCCATTCATCGTTTTCAGTCTTTACGATATTAGCCAACGCCGTACCATCTAAACCTTTGAATGCCTTTTGAAACATCCATATGCCCTGTCTTTTTGTCAAAGTGCTTTCATCGTCTCCAAACCTTGCAACATCTAAACTTATAATTTTGGATGAACCGGCAAGCATTTCATTTGTATATTCTCTACCTTGAGCAGTTAAAATCTCAGTTCTTGTTAAAAGTGAAAGTACTCCTTCCGCATCCATTGGTTCTCCCTCGTAGATGTGTGGATAAGCTTCAGGCTGTGTTTTTTCAATTCTTTTTCTATCGGCTTCCATGGTTTCATTCCAAAAATAATTATCATTCCAATTAACTTTCGACACATACACATCTTCCGCCGGGCTAACACAAAACATATCCCATACTGCATCATGGTCGGTAATTCTATTTAGTGAAAACCAAATTTCAGAGTCGCGCTTTCTTACAGTCGGAATTAAAACGTTCAAGCTGTCCAACGTAGCCGTCTGCGCTTCGTCAAACCACACAATATCAACGCCTTCAAGCCCTTTCATTTTCTGCGCAGATTTCTTTTTTTCGTCTGAACGCATACCCATAAACAATATTTCACTTCCGTTAATACCGATAATCTTTTTTGAATATATCCTAAAGTTAGACGATAGCCCGCTGTCTTTGATAACCTGCTCTATAACCTCTTTCAGCGATTCTTCAATTGAAGACATTACCTCTCTTAAAATCACAACTCTTATTTTCTTTTTATAACATCTTACAAGGAGCGCCCTTGCCATATTATGCGTCTTGGCACCACCGCGGCCGCCCCAAAAAACAAAAATGCGGTAGGAAGTTTGTTTCAATAAAATTAAAAATTTATCAACAATATTAATTAACGCTTCCGACATTCCTTAAACCTTGCCCTCTTTTTGCCGTTTTTCAGCTTCTTTTAATGCATCGTCGGCATCTTCTTTGCTATTAACAACTTGTATCTTTAATTTAGCGACAAAATTGTCTTTAGGCTTGTCATCTTCGGCCGCCGTCCAAAGCTTATAATATCGTCCTATAAGCTCAGCGCAGCGTATCCTGTCAGCCGCTTTGGTATTGTGGTCTGTCATAATATCCGTCAACGTTTTGACCACATCCAGCGCAGATGCAACAACGCCGCGTATTACTTCTGCATGTAATTGTCGCATCCTTGCCCTAACATTGCGTTTTTTATCCAATCTACAAGATTTTTCCCATACTGATTTATCGCTGATTGAAGATGTATCGTAAGCAGCTCTATAAGAATCACTTTTATTTTTACCCATAACACGATTTTGGCAGTAAAGTTCTTCTTTTTCGGTAAGTTTTTGCGGAAGTTCATCCCAAAATGATTGAGGATATTCAAGTTGGACATAAGGCGGACACAGGCATTTATTCGGTTTTAATGTGTTTAAATTTGCCACAATGCCCCCCTTTCGCTGTAAATTTATCCTTCTTACACTATTAAGCATGGGAGAATCTGGTTTTTTGTCGTTTTTACGTATGAAATCGGGATGAAATCGGGACGAAAGGCGGGATGAAACGAAAAAGCAGCGAAAAAGAGATACGGCACTCCCTAAAATCAAGCGTTTGGCAAACTGTGTTAGTACTTTGCATATTTTATACTTTTTTTCAATTCGCTTATTATTTCCTTTTTATTAACAAAACTAACAAAATATTATGACCTATTAAAAAAGTACTTATAAATAAAGGTAATTTTGATTATAAAAAGTGTTAGAGCTTTGTTAAGGATGAGTGTTAAAAATGTGTTAGTTGCGGAAATGAAGGTTAAAAACCGCCCGTTCCCGCTCCCGTTTGTTATTAAAATCGGAAAAATACGTTGTTGCTAACACGGCAGATAACACGCTTTAAAAACGCATCTATGCCCCGTAAAACCGCATTACAGCGCAGATTCCCAACTTTTATTTTATTTTTCCGATTTAAATATAAAGGGGAGAGGGATAAAGGAGCAATAAACAGAATAGAATTTTTATAGAATTTTTATAGAATTTTTTTATTTTTCGTAGAAAAAGTCAACTTGTGAAATATTTGTGAAATTTAAAAATAGGCATTGATATTGCACTGCAAATGTATTATAATATTACTACAAAGGAACAAAGTTTTTTTGAAAATTGAAGTAAGCGGAGCATACAGGCAGTGAGGGAGGAGGATAAAAATAAGCCTTAAACTGCAAAAGGTAGTATTGACTTTTTACGCCGTCAAACGAAAGAAGCAAAAGTGTAAAAACAAATGAAAAAAAAAGGAGAAAAAAATGAAAATTCAAGAGATTAAGGAAGTTTCAAAAGATTATGAATACGGCTTTGCGGACGGCATTATTGTGTCCGCCGAGCATGCAGTTGAATTGCTGCAGGCTCATAGTAATATTAAGTATGTAGCGTTTAGCAATGATGAACGCTGCGAAAATTACGAAAGTTTATCAGAAGCGGCCGATGACGGAATAGAACTAGACAGAAGTGAAAAATACTACTTATAAAAAAGGGTCGCCGTCAATTGGTGCTATTTGCCGAAGCAATGAAGCACTCTAAAAGGCGGCGACATAAGTATATTAATACTTTTCAGTTAATTTGTCAAATAAATAAGGGGGCTAATATGAGCAAATCAAAAACAATGCAGGTTAGGGTTACTGAAAAAGAATTTGAAATAATTGTGCGCGAATCAAAAAAAATGAAGCTTGATACTGTGTCTGCCTTTGTCCGTTACAAGCTTGGTTTATCGATCATTATTCCGGCAAAACTTAAGTAAGATACACCTATATATAATAGTGTATATTTCACTTCAGCAATGCTCGTTGCGAAAAATACGAAAGTTTATCACAAGCTTTTGATGACGGTGTAGAGTTGGACAAATGAGAAGATTTAGACGTTTTCCGGGTACTTTGAATATGGGAGCGGGGTTCCGTCAGGAGTTTTTAGCTTTTGAATGATCTTTCTGATCTTATGTTCGGTTAAGCTTGTTTCTTTCGCTATGCGCCGGCGACCCCAGTTGAAAGTTCTGATACAAAAAAATACAACCATTTCTTCTCGGAATACAGTTTCTCCTGAAGACCGCGCTTTTTTCTCAAAACATTTATACTGCCGGGCATAAAAACCGGATTTAAATATCCTTTGCAGATCTTTGTCTTTAATATATGACATATCTCATCCTACCTTTAATAAGATTTAAACCTTCAGTCGCGCGGCTAGCCTGGCGGCTTACATTTTTTTACGACATCTGAGAATGATTTTAAATTTTCTAGTTTGCAGGCAAGATCGACCTTTTCAAGATTCAGTTTAACAATATGCTTTTCCCGGGCTGACTCGCTTTTAAACTTCGAAGAAGCTTCCGCGGCCTTAATTTTATCATGTATAATTTTCATCTGCGCTTCAATTTTCTTGGCCTCTTCAGCAAAATCTAAAGAAACATCCTGCAGATACTTTTCAATGATCATTTGCTCTATACTTTTATTGTCTTGTTTAGTAGCTGTCTCATCACCGCTCATGAATGCCCGGAATTTTTCCAAATCAAACTTTACCCTGGACAACCCCAAAGCCGTATTTGTGCGCGGTTCAATTTTTTCAGCGATACCATTTGATATAAAAAATTCCAAATCATTCAAAATAAATTTTCTCAATCTGGAATTTTCGTCTTTTTTGCCGCAGACATGCTTTATAATCTGACGCACACCCTTTGTCTCACTTATTTGGTCATCGGCATTGCCCACTACAAAATCGTATATTTTCATCATGTTATCGCTTATATAATTAGGCGTCCTTTGGTTCAAAACTTTTATATCTATAAACTTAACATGTGGATCTGGGCAATAGTTTATCGCGTTTATCCATGCTTGCTTTATCTTTTCAGGAGTAGGTACATTTCCGGTTTTGATATCGATTTCCTCTTCTTTAATAGGAATAATGCTTATACGGCGGTTTAGAAGCCTCTGATTGCTTGCTCCGAGAATGGAGAGATTTGTTTTGATAGTGTACATATCCTGAAACATCTGCCTGAAACTCATTTTGCTTCTGTCAATCAGTGTATTGAACTTTGAAGTATTGAAATCGTTTCCGTAACCAAAAAAATTAGCGTCTTCAATTATGGCCACGTTAATTTCTTTGATCACCAACGGCGAAAATTGGCTGGAAATATCGTCAGTTGAAATATAATCTCGGCTTACGCCCAACTCTTCGCAAGCCGCGGCAAACGCATGCAGAATTTCGCTCTTGCCGGTCCCGCCGATCGCGGAATAGAAAAACAGTGCGCTCGAATCGATTTTAAGCTTTCTATCCGCGCTTAACCCGTGCCGGAGCCATTGCAACCAAGACGTAAGTTTAATAACGCTATCTTCATAAGTTTGCTCTTCGGCATGGTATAAAATCGTTTTAACAGCTTTTACATACTTTATTACGTTTTGTGTAGTATTAAAATTATATTCTTTGAATTTAGCTTGAATAAGCTTGTCGTTCTCTTCTTTCAGATCTTCCTTCGCGCGGTCGTATGCCTCGCAATAAAGCGTGTACGCTTCTTTTGTATAAAACGCCCGCAGCTTTTTACTCTCACAACTCCCGAAATTTTTTATAAAATCCTCATTCTGTATAAGCGCCTCGACATAATCATACCGGCGCTGACACATTTCAATGCCGTTGTCGGCCTGCCAGCGCGCAAATATGCCGGGGTACAATTTTTCCCATGTAATAGTATTAATATTTTTTAATTGTTCGGAAGTTAACATTGCTATATCCTGAATTTTGGAGTAACCAGCTCGCCGTTATACTCTTCGACAATATACGACATAACTTTTTTATAAAAACAAAACTCAAATTTTCCGGTTAAAATCGTATCTGCAACAATTCCGTAAGTTTCGCGGCCGATCGGCGCCAGATAACTCACATTTCTATATTTAAGCTGTCTCTTACGGTCAATAAAGCAGTAAAAGTATTCAAATTTTTTCTTTTTTATAAGAAAAATGCCGTGCTCATTAAACCAGACAACTTTATATTTTCCATCTTCATCAGCAAATGAAAATCTGTCCCCAACATTTAGACTGCAAACAATTTTATTTCTTTTTTTCATAATATTTCTTCCTGTGCTGCAAATATTTTTGTCTTTTAAATTCTCGCCAGACAACATCACTGTTTACTATAAACCTAGTTGATATTTTTTTTATGTATTCATTTTGGATAATTTCATTTGGGGACTTCATTACGAAGCTAAAATATTCTGCAATCAATTTAGCCTTTTTCTCCGGGGATAAATTAACTGATTCTTCATCAATACTTTCTATTATCCAGTTTATTGAACTTTTAGACTCGGCAAGCAAAGTGCTAAAAGCTTCTTTTCCGTAAGAACATAAAAACTCATCAGCATCAACACCGGCAGGCAAAGCCGGCACATTACTTTCAATAGCTTCTTCAGCTAAAATTTCTAAAGCCCGTCTTGTAGCTTTCCTGCCGGCATCATCTGCATCATAAAGCAACTTAACGCTGTCAGCATGCCTTGCTATCAACTTTGCCTGTTCATTGGTTAAAGATGTCCCAAGTGAAGCCACAGCCCCTACAACGCCGCATTGCTGCGGTATAACAACGTCCATGTAACCTTCGAGCAATATTGCCTTTCTTTCTTTTCTAAGCTCAGGAAGCGTCTGAAACAGCCCGTAAAGATGATAAGATTTTGAATACACTGCTGTTTCCGGAGTGTTCAGATACTTAGGTTTCCGCTCATCCGTAAGGACCCGACCGCCAAACGCTATAACCTGTCCTCTTACATCAAATATAGGGAACACAATGCGTTCTGACATATACTCAAACAAACTTCCGCCAGTTGCCGGCGCTATCAAGCCGGCTTTTATTAAATCTTCAGCGCTAAAGCCTTGTTTCGCAGCAACGCTTAAAAGGGATCCTTTTGGCGCGTACCCCAAAAAGAACTTTTCTATACTCAAATCATTAACTCCGCGCTTAGAAAGGTACTGCCGCGCATGCGCCGCGTCAGGATTGCACAATAGATTCTTATGATAAAATGCCGCGGCTCTTTCTAGCAAGCTGTATATCTTTTGTTTTTCAGACGGTTTTATGGCATTGTGGTTATCTTTCTGAATTTCAATATTTGCATTCCGGGCAAGCTTTTTTACCGCTTCAATCCAAGATATATTTTCAGACAACATTACGAACTTAAAAACATCTCCGGAAACATGGCAACTGAAGCAACTAAATATCTCTTTTTCTGGACTCACAACAAAAGAAGGCGTCTTATCATTATGAAACGGGCAGCACGCCTTCCAGTTCCGACCAGCTCTCTTCAAATCCGGAACATATCCGCTCACAACGGAAACTATATCGTTTGAAATTTTAATACGTTCAATCACGTCTGACGGTATTGTCATCAAGTATCCCTTTTTTTAATAAATATTTAAGGTTTAAAAAATACCAAACCATCGCCAAGAAACACCTATTCGCGGCACCCTGTATCAATACCTACGTTTTTCATTCCTTTATATGCAGGTGCTTGTACAGTTTTTTCCAAAGCATCCGTTCTGTGTTGCCCCATTTTCTTATCGAAGCATTTTTTATTTGTGCACTTTCCTTACCGTTGTCAAACAGTAACTGCTGATTGTCTGTGTTGTACTGGCACTTGTTGCAGGGCTGCAGCCCTACGTATTCTTTAGCTTATTTTTTCGGATAACTCTTTAACAGACACGCCGTCATCTATTATTTCTTCCAACATATCAACACAATCTTCCTTGTTTAACCTTGAGCTGTAGCCGTCAACGTCAAATGTTTTATTGTTAATGATTATTTTAATATTTTGTATCATCGACTGTTTGTTTTTTCACCGCACAAACTTTAGTACAATTCCCGCAATCAGCATACTCCGCGTCGCACTCCTTGTAATTTCGCTCCGCCAACTTACGCCGCACCTCGCATTGTGGCGTATTCGGACTAGCCAAACACATATTACAATCGTACGGACATTGCATGATAGGTTACTCCTAAAACTGATTTTTCATTTAAATGCTCGCCATCTTTTTTATAAACTCCATAGCGCCTTCGTATTGCATCTTAAACTCCAAATTACGAACATCACTGTGCATTTCATCAACGGCAGCTTCAAAGGCGTTTATATCCCCAAAGAAGCAGCCGCAGCGTACCCATATTTCTTTTTTATCGTCTATAAAAAAATATGTTGTGTCATTACGAGACCCTATCCCTCCTACCGTGTATAGCTTACAGTTTTTTATTCTTTCCGCCTCAAACGTACACCCCAAGCCAAACGTGCACACATCGCCAAACGTGCACACATCAACAAACGTGCACCTCCAGCCAAACGAGCACCCCCTGCCAAACGAGCACCCATCGTCAAACGAACACCTTTCAAATTTATCGATTAAGCTATAATCGCCCGTCGGGCATTGTCTAATGCCGTTCTCATTTATAATTAAAGCGTCGAATTCTTCAAATGTATATTTATGTAATTCCATTTTCTATTCCTTTACTTTCCGCAAGCTTCTTAATAAATTCTATTGCTCCTGCGTACTGGATTTTATATTCCAAATTACGAACATCACTGTACATTTCATCAACGGCAGCTTCAAAGGCGTTTATATCCCCAAAGAAGCAGCCACAGCGTACCCATATTTCTTTTTTATCGTCTATAAAAAAATATGTTGTGTCATTACGAGACCCTATC
This sequence comes from Candidatus Endomicrobium procryptotermitis, assembly GCA_031279415.1. Taxonomy (NCBI): domain Bacteria; kingdom Pseudomonadati; phylum Elusimicrobiota; class Endomicrobiia; order Endomicrobiales; family Endomicrobiaceae; genus Endomicrobium; species Candidatus Endomicrobium procryptotermitis. The sequence continues at coordinate 30,925 of JAITIP010000042.1, forward strand.
TCTCCTACCGTGTATAGCTTACAGTTTTTTATTCTTCCCGCTTCAAACGAACACCCCTTGCCAAACGAACACCCCCCGTCAAACGTACACCACTCGCCAAACGTGCACCTTTCAACAAACGAACACTCCCAGCCAAACGTGCACCCATCGATAAACGAGCACCCCTCGCCAAACGAACACCACTCGTTAAACAAGCACCTTTTACCAAACAAGCACCTTTCACCAAACAAGCACCTTTCACCAAACGAACACCCCCAGCCAAACGTGCACCTTTCAAATTTATCGATTAAGCTATAATCGCCTGTCGGGCATTGTCTAATGCCGTTTTCATTTATAAGCAATGCGTCAAATTCTTCAAATGTATATTTATGTAATTCCATTTTTTCTTCCTTTACTTTATTTCTTCTTTTTCTTAAAGGATCCGTTAAACCTGCCGCCAGGTCCTCTTTTATATCGCGCTTTATCGTACGGTGTCGGAGTATCATCAATAACATGTCCGGCGGAATGAAAATTAATATCTTTTGCCGGCTCATCATGTATCACAAGTGAATTATTCGACATCAACCCGTCCATTAAAAAAAGATAAGCGATATTATCGGTTATCTTTTCTTCAAGCATGCTCTTCTTAACAGGAATGCCGTCATTGATGTCATCGATTATGTCGTTTATGCTTACAACGTGTTTAATCCACATTCCGCGTAAAGCTGCTACAGGTTGTCCGCCAAGAAGTCCAGCAGCTCTGTAAAAATTATGCATACGGTTTTGGCGCTTAGCGTACTCTTTTGCCTTAGCAAATAACATCTTTTTTACTTTTTCGATTCTTTCATCTACAATTTTTAAAAACTCTGCAGAAGTCATCTTATTTCTCCTTTTATTTTCCGGGAGCGTTGCGGATTGACGCACCACAAACAAGCGTCTTAAACTATTATCATTTGTACAGCCGCTACCCAAAAGAATGTGAATTTCAGAAGCCGTAATTTTTCCAAGCCTTACCTTTTCCCATGTCTCACTGCGCTGTTCGCACATATGTATCCGCAACATATGCCCCTCCTTTACCTCACCACTCGATTACTGTTGCCGTAAACCGCTCTGTAACTCGTACCAGCCTCTATCTCTTTATCCACAAGCAGTGCATCACACTTCTTCTCAATTCTTACGATTATCACTATGTTTACTACCATCAATACCACCGCCAACATGTATATCACAAACCTATATATACCTTTCATTTCTTCCTCCCCCTTATTTATTATTTGCATATTGTTTTTCGCAAATTTCCCGCAATGAAACATTTTTATTCTTCTTTAATTTAACTGTTTTACTATCATTATAACTTTCTCCATTCCGACCACTGAAGCATTCTTCATTACAGTGCTCGTTTTCTAATGTGCACCCAGAAATCATTGCATAACAACAATTTGGTTCGCTTGTCCGTCCTTTCATTGCACCTCTCCCTTATTTTTTTTATTTAAAATAAATCGCAAAACAGTAACCATGCCGCATACTTGACGCTTCAGCCTTCTCGATAAATTTTTGCATACACAATGAAGCGGCAAGCATAAGACATACTATCGTGGCCATGGCGGCAATCCGCTCCGAATATACTGTCATCTCATTTTTCATAATCCCTTCCTTTTGGTATTCCAGTCTTTTACTTCATCATAAATAAACCAAAAGCGCCGTCCTATGCGTCTATATGGAATAGGTTCATTTGTATACTTTCTCATGCAACGCATCTGTACCCACTTTTTGCATACGCCAAGTTTCGCGGCAATCTCTTCAATTGTGAGCATTTCATTATCAAATATGTCTTTTGGTTTAACCATCATTTGCTCCGTCTTTGCATTTTTTGTATAATAATCTCCAAATAGAAAAAGCCGTCAAACACTTTTATTCAATCCCTGCCAGGATATGCTTTATTATGCTCAACGGCTGTTTTTCTATTTCAAAGCCACAAAGTGTGCATGAAGGGTACCACCCTCCAAACTTTGCAGCAAAATTTTTTTGACAATGATTTTGCAGACGGTTTTTTTTATTTTGCACTTTTTTGCTCCCAGATTTTGCGATATGGATATGATACAGATTTCCGTATCAGCTGTCAAGTCTTTTTTGTACAAGGGGGATTAGTATATGGTTAAGTCCGACGATATTGTGAAAAGAATTTTGCAAGCAATAGAAGAGTCCGGTTACTCTCAAAGAGAGTTCGCGCGGAAATCTGGGATTGCTGAAAACTTAATAAGCGATTGGAGAAGAGGTGCAGGAAAACCTTCTATGGCATCTATTAGAAAGGTTGCAGATGGAAGTAAAAAAAATTTAAATTGGTTTTTTGACAACAGTATCAAGGACGTGGCAATAAATACCGGCAGTAATTCAGCAACAGGAAGAAACGCAAGCGTGGGTACAAATAATAGTGAAGAAAGTAAATTTTTAAAAAAAGAAAACAGCTTATTGAGGCGCGAGAATAAATTTTTAAGAGAGCAATTGGAAGCATATAAAGAAGCAGATAAAAAAAGAAAAGCATATATTCTTGCCGAAAAATAAAAAAGAGGTGTCATTATGAAAAGATTTTTTTATGCGATTGCCTTACTTGTTATATGCGCTACAATATCATTTGCAAAAATCAACGAAGTAGAAATAAACTTAAAAGGCGGAATACAGCCTTATACTAATATGTATTACGAAACGACTTTTAATTCGGCATATTTTTCAGGTGGAAAACATGAAGAGGATGATGATGAGAATACGAGCAACGGTTTCTCTTTATCGGCAGAAGGTTTTATATTTTTTGGAGAGCATTTCGGTTTAGGCATCGGCGGAAATTATTTTACGGAGAGAGAGATGTTGGATAGCTCGTCAAAATTTTCTTTTTCAAGCCTTTATGCAGCTTTAAAATACAAATATTCATTAAACAAATTAATTTCCGCTTTTAATAAAAATTATGTCTACGATAAAACAAATCAAAAATACTTCTACGGAGTTTTTCATTTAGGACAAGCTCTTATCGATCATGACTTCAAACTAAACGATATACCTTTACGCACAACAAACGGCCTCTATTGTGCAATAGGAACAGGCTTACAGGGCAAATTCTGGCTTATTGAACTATTATACTCCCAACATCAAGCTAAAATAGACGGCATAGGTTATATTAACAATTATCCATATTACTATGCTATCTCAGGAGAGCAAAAACAAATATTTAGAACAATAACACTCAATATCGGTTTCCGCTTCAATCTGTATCGTCGTGCAGATGAGGCACTCCCTAAAGATTAGAAATATCGAGGTTCTATGCCATTAATAAATTGTCCAGATTGTAGTAAAGAAATCCAGATTCAGCAAAAACTTGCTTAAATTGCGGTTGTGCTTTACAGAGTAAAAAGCGCAAAGAATACATAAGAAAAAGGCTGAGTCAATCAAACAAACAAGCAAACCATTTATACCACCTGTCATTATTGTGATTAGCGTACTTCTTTTTTGCATAACAATAGGCTTAATAGCCTATTATTCAGGATTCAGTGATTGGAGCTGGCGCCGAGGAAATATGTGGTCACCAAATCAAGAAAACTCTCATAACTAAAGGTGTCTTATGTCCTCAAAATTAGAAAAACAAGGCAATAAATGGACGTTTCGTTATTATGAAAACGGTAAGCAAAAAAGAAAAACCGTAGAGGCTTTCTCACATCAACAAGCGAAAGATTTACAGTTAGAGTTTCTACATAAAAACACTACCGGCGCAAAGAAACTCTTCAATATTACATTGCAGGCCTACTTAAAAGAATATCTAAATTACTCCGAAACAAACAAACGTCCTAATTCATACCGTAAGGATAAATATACAATTGACAACATTTTAAATCTCACAAAAATAAATCTTTTAAAAGACATCACACCTAAGCATATTGAAGAATACAAAACACACAGGTCAAAAAAAATTAAACCTATTTCGGTAAACAGGGAATTACAGAGTGTGAAGGCTATATTTAATAAAGCAGTAGAATGGAAGTATTTACAGGAAAGTCCGACAAAAAGTGTAAAATATATCAAGCAGCCTATACGTCCGCCAAGATTTTTAAATGAAGAGGAAGTTAAGAATCTTTTAAAAACTGCAACTGGTTTCTATAAAGATATGATTATTATAGCATTGTACACCGGGTTCAGAATTAGTGAAGTATATTATTTGCAGTGGCAAGATGTCGACTTTGATAAAAACCTTATATCCGTTAATCCCAAACATGATTTTACGCCAAAAGACTACGAATTCCGCTCGATACCCATAAACGCCAACCTTAAAGGCTATCTCTTGAAAATCAAGCCGGCAAGCGCCAAAAACAACGATTATATAATGCCTTCTCGAAAACCTATCAATACAATATTTACCGCTATACCAAAAATATTTAAGAAAGCCGGCATTAAGAATGCCAGCTTTCACACACTGCGGCATACTTTCGCCAGCCATCTAGTAATAAATGGAATAAGCCTTTATACTGTCAGCCAGCTCTTAGGACACAGCAAAATAGAAACAACCATGATATACGCCCACCTTTCAAAAGACCACTTAAAAAACAGCGTAGACAGCCTTAATTTCAGTTTAAAAATCTAGTCTTATTTTAGTCTTGCGATGTTCTTTTTACTTACTTTTTAATACTCTTTATTTCTTTTTAATACTCATGTTATCGACTATAAATGAAAAATGACTGATAAATATAGAAATTTATCAGTCATATATAATGGTCGGGGAGACAGGACTTGAACCTGCAGTCTCCTGCTCCCAAAGCAGGCGCGATAGCCAATTACGCTACTCCCCGTTGTACAATCAATTTTTTTCCGACAATTTCTTTATTATTTCTTTAGCTTTTTGCAAAGCACGCGACCTATGACTTATGGAATTTTTAACTTTTTCATCCAGTTGTGCAAAAGTTTTATTTTGCTCAGGAAGAAAAAAAATCGGATCGTAGCCGAAACCTTTTTCTCCCGCCGAATTTTCCGATATTATACCAAATATCTCACCTTCTGCAAAAGCTGTTTCTCCCTCAGGGTTTGAAATCGCGATAACACATCTGAAGTGTGCACCTCTTTTATCTGCCGGCACGCCTTTTAAAGCGGATAAAAGTTTTTTATTGTTATCTTCATAAGTACAACTTTCTCCTGCATAACGGGCGGAAAAAACACCAGGTTCTCCATTTAAATACTCAACTTCCAAGCCTGTATCATCCGCTATCACCCATTTCTTAAAAAAAGCAGCAGCTTCTTTTGCTTTTTTTACGGCATTTTCTTCCAAAGTCTTACCGTCTTCAACAGTTCTGGGATAATTCGGAAAATCCATTATAGCAACAACTTTAATGTTTAAATCGCTCAAAATATCTTTTATTTCCGCTACTTTATGCATGTTTCTCGTAGCAATAATTATTTCATCTATCATTTCATTTCTCCCAGCAATTTTTTTTGCGCAGCAGTTATACGTTTAATGCCTTTATGCGCCATATCGAGAAGTTCGTCCATTACTTTTCTTGAGAACGGCTTGCCTTCCGCCGTCCCCTGAATTTCAATAAATTTACCTCCTGAGGTCATAACTACGTTCATGTCCAAATCGGCATTATTATCTTCTTTTGCCGATAAATCCAACACTTTTTTCCCGACGTCATAAATGCCCACACTTACAGCGCCGACAAAATCCCTGACGGGAATATCTTTTAAAAGTTTTTTCTTTTTTAAATTTTTCAGAGCCAGAACCAAAGCTATAAAACCGCCGTTAATTGAAGCGGTTCTTGTTCCTCCATCAGCTCTTATCACATCGCAATCTATCGTAATTGTTCTTTTACCAAGTTTAGACAAATCTATCGAAGCCCTTAATGCCCTGCCGACCAAACGCGAAATTTCCTGCGCTCTTCCTCCTTCTGACAGTCTTTTCCTTGAGGATCTCTGATTGCATGATCTCGGAAGCATGGCGTATTCGGCAGTTACCCATCCATAAGTTTTGCCTTTTTGTTCGATAAAAAGAGGTACCTTCTCTTCTACAGTCGCAACGCATAAAACTTTTGTTTCGCCCATAGAAAACATGCACGAACCTTCGGCATGCTTTAGGTAGTTTTTAATTATTTTGATTTTTCTCATAATGTTTACCTTTTTTCCGCAGTATCTTATTACCGCAGTTTCATATTATTTTAAAAATTTTTTGTAACTGCAATTTCAAACTTATCTGTCCTCAAAAACCTCCACTTCCACCTCTTCTGTCAAAAATTTCGGCGCATTCATATTTTTGTCTAAAGTATTATAGGACTCTATATCCGTCATTTTTAAATCATATCCGAAATAAACGATGTAACCCTCATTCAAAACCACAAGGCTTTATTCATAAGCCGTTTATATTTTTCAGGCTTTTGTGATTAATTCAAAAATTTCAGGCTTTCATTGATTTTTTTTATCTTGAGATTTGCTTCATTGAGACGCGCCTTGATTTTTTCTATTTCGGTTTCTGGAGCTCTTTTTATAAAATCATCGCTTTTAAGTTTTTCAGAAGTTCTCTTAACTTCAAATTCGGCAAGAGAAATCTCTTTTGCAAGTCTTGCTTTTTCTTTATCGATATCAATAAGTCCTTCTAATGGAAAAAAGATTTCAAAACCGCCCGAAACTGTTAAAGCAGAATTTTTAGGCCTTTGAAGCTCTCTGCCAAATTTAATTTCTTTAATTTTTGCAAGCTGCTTTATGTAACTTTCATTGTCTTTAACGATTTTTTCTTTACCGCTGTCAAGTATATTGAAAAAAGCTTCTATCCGTATGGCGGGAGATATGTTCATTTCGCTTCTGAGAGTTCTTATTTTGATAATTATGTCTTGAAGAATTTTCATCTTATCTATTGAAGAAGTATCTGCCTGTTTGAATTCCGACAGATGGCTGTCTGCGATTATATTTTTATTTTCGTCATCTTTATGCAGTATCTGCCATATTTCTTCAGCTATAAACGGCATAATAGGTGATAGGAGCTGTAAAGTCAATTTTAATATATATATCAGCAGCGATAAAACTCGGCTTTTTATTTCGACATCTTCGGACATAATACGTATTTTTGAAAGTTCTATATACCAATCGCAATATTTTGTCCAAAAGAAATCATAGAGTTCTCTTGCCGCAGAATCTATATCGTATTTTTCATAAGATTCGGTTACTTTTTTAGCCGTTGCGGAAAACTCGGCAATAATCCACTCATCCGCAAGTTCAACCGGCTTAATTTCCACATCAATTCTGACATTTCCTTCAAGATTCATAATTATAAACCTTGAAGCGTTCCATATTTTATTTGCAAAATTTCTTGCCGCCAAAAAGGATTCATCCGAAATTTGCATATCTCGTCCGGGAGCAGCGGCTTGAGCAAGAGCAAATCTTAATGCGTCAGTACCGTACTTTTCCATAACTCCTAATGGATCGACCACATTGCCAAGTGATTTAGACATCTTTTTACCATGTCTGTCCCTCACAATGCCATGTATGAACACATGATTGTATGGAATATTTTTCATAAACTCCAAGCCGAACTGAACCATTCTAGCTACCCACAAATAAAGAATTTCATGCCCTGTAACCAAAACAGAAGTAGGATAAAAATATTTCAAATCTTCATTATTTTCGGCTTCGCCCCAGTTAAACACGCTGAAAGGCCACAACGCAGAGGAAAACCACGTGTCTAAAACGTCTTCATCCTGCACGAATTTGTTTCCCTTGCAATGCGGACATTTTTTGGGAACGTCAAACGACGCCGTAGGTTTGCAGCCGGTTTTATTTCCATTTTCATCTATACAATAATAAACGGGAATTCTATGTCCCCACCAAATCTGGCGACTTATACACCAGTCTCTTAAATTTTCAAGCCATAAAACATAAGGTTTCTTCCATGAAGCGGGATAAAATGAAGTTCTTGCATCATTTGCGGCGTCAACCGCCTTTTTTGACATTTCTCTCACAGTTAAAAACCATTGTTCCGACATCAAAGGTTCTATGGTCGTGGAACATCTGTAACATCTGCCTACCGAATGCGAATAATCTTCAATTTTGACAAGAAAACCTTGAGCATTCAAATCTTCGACAACGATTTTTCTTGCTTCACTAATGCTCATGCCAAGATATTTTTTCGGGACATTTATCATCTTGCCGCTGGTATCGATTATTTCTATTACTTCGAGTCCGTTTCTTTTGGAAATTTCATTGTCCGTCGCATCGTGAGCAGGAGTAACTTTCACCGCACCCGTGCCGAAAGACTTATCGACTATATAATCTGAAACAATTTTTATTTCCCTATTTACGATAGGAAGAACTATAGTCTTACCGACAAAATTCGTATATCTGTCATCGTCGGGATTTACCGCTACGGCAGTATCGCCAAGCATTGTTTCTGGCCGAGTTGTTGCGACTATGACAAATCCGTCGGAATCTTTTAAAGGATATTTTATATGCCATAAATTGCTTTTTTCATTTTCATACTCGACTTCTATGTCCGATAAAGCCGTACCGCATCTCGAGCACCAGTTTACAAGTCTTTTGCCTCTGTAAATAAAACCTCTGTTAAATAATTCTATAAACGCTTTTTTTACGGCATTTGAACGACTTTCGTCCATTGTAAACGATGTTCTGTCCCAATCAAGACCACAGCCCAGCTTTTTTAGCTGTTCAAGAATTATATCTCCGGTTTCATTTCTCCACTGCCACATAGTTTCCAAAAACTTTTTACGGCCTAAATCATATTTTGTTTTTCCCTCTTTTTTAAGCAGTTTTTCAACTACATTTTGAGTGGCTATTCCGCCGTGATCAGTGCCAGGAACCCAAAGAGCATTATATCCTTGAAGTCTTTTGAATCTTATAATTATATCCTGTAAAGTATTATTTAAGGCATGTCCCATATGAAGAGAACCTGTTACGTTTGGTGGCGGTATTACTATGGTAAACGGTTTTTTATTTTTGTCAGGTTTTGCAGAAAACGTTTTATTTTCTATCCAGTATTTACACCACTTTTGTTCAATGTCTTTAGAATTGTAAACTTTTTCCATTTCAATGCACCTTTGATCAATATATAATTTGAGAAATTATATCAAAATTTAAAGTATTTTAAAATTAAAAAATTAGACGACATATTTGAGTGCTAATATAACAGTAGAATTGACATCCTATGGTGTAAAATAATTTAAACATTTTCTTGCTCTGAATCCAATCCTCTTTTGGTACTCTATATTATCCAACTGGGAAAAAATGACGGATAAGTACATTAGGATTTTCTATACTTCCTTTTTTCCAAGAGTGATACGGCTGACAAAAATAAGACTTTCTTCCAACTGTTCAGTTTATCTCAATATGTCCCGTGTTTTCGCTTGTGTTATCATAAGTTATTGACTTTACTCTTCTTTCCTGTCAAACAAAGCATTGATTGGCTGCCAACTTGTTTTATTTTTGACTTTGCATATTCTTGTTATCTCATTTTTCTCTATGCGCCGATTTCTCCTATTTTTCCGCAACAACCACATCTTATCCACAAATAGAAAAAACCAAAAAAGACGACATTACTCATCTTTTTTCCTTTTTAAAGACTTAACGGCGGCGGCAAGCAATAGGTTTTATTTGAGGGTTGCTTTCTCAAACAACAACAGTCATTACATTAGCATGTTGAACTTGCTTTGTGTTACGAATAATTGTTTTGTGTGAAATTATTATGTAGAATATAAAACCTATGAACATAAAGAAAAATTATTCTGAACATTTTAAGCAGGAAGTTTTAGAAGAAATAGCAAAAATGTTTTACAATGGAATTCTCAAAAAAGAAGCTAATCGAATACCTTTTAATATAATTCCAAAAGGACAAGAAGCAGAATTTAGATGCTGTGAATATAAAGAACGGGCGATTTTAAAACTCAGGGTGCTAGCCGCTTTCGGATATTCTGTTAACGAAATAGACGAGTCAATTTCCTTAAACGACTATGCCTATCATGATAATCCTGACTTTGACCACAGCAGTGATAAGTTGCTTACCATTTTGCGTTCAGCCTGCAAACACTGTGTTAAAAGCAGATATATGGTTTCTGAAATTTGTCAAGGCTGTTTATCACGTGCATGCGTGCGAAGCTGCCATTTTAATGCTATAGATGTTAAAAATCGCAAAGCCGCAATAGATAAGGATTTATGTAAAAACTGTGGCAGATGTAAAGAGACTTGTCCTTACGGAGCGATTTTTAGAATAACCGTTCCTTGTGAAGAATCCTGTCCCGTAGGTGCAATAAAAAAAGGTGATAAAGACGACGATAAGGATAGTGCCGTTATAGATCACAGTTTATGTATAAGCTGCGGGAAATGCATAAAGGCTTGCCCTTTCGGTGCAGTGATAGAAAGAACACAATTTTTAGATATTTTAAAATTGACAAATTCAAATGTTAATCTTGCAGCGTTGATTGCGCCTTCAATTGTCGGGCAATTCGGTGTTAACATTGGCAGATTAAAAAATGCTATAAAACAACTTGGCTTTAAAAATATTTACGAAGTTGCATCAGGTGCGGATATTACAGCAAAAATGGAATCCTGCGAATTTTTTGACAGAGTTTTAACAAAAGGCGAAGCGTTTATGACAACTTCATGCTGTCATTCTTATGTACGCCTTGTAGATAAACATATTACTGAACTCAAATCTTTTGTATCTAATACTAAAACGCCTCTGCATTATACGGCTGAACTTGCACATAAAGATAATCCGTATATAACTGTGGTTTTTATTTCTCCGTGTCTTTCTAAAAGAAAAGAAGCTCAAAAGAATGTACTGGTGGATTTTGTTTTAAGTTTCGAAGAACTTAAAGCAATGATTAATGCAAAAGGCATAAATCTTGTCTCTTGTAAAGAAGAAAAAACCTCAACTTTGACAACAAAAGAAGCGTTAAAATTCGGCATACGTGGAGGAGTTATTAACGCGATTAAACGATATTCTGGAAATAATGCCGATTTAATTAAAGGTGAAATGATTTCAGGATTAAATAAAAAAAACATATTGAAATTAAAATCTTACACAAAAGGCCATAATGTAGGTAATCTGATTGAAGTTATGTGCTGTGATGGAGGTTGTGTTGGAGGTTGTAATGTTTTGTGCGACGTCTATACCGCAACGAAACAGATTAATAAATACGCTGATGAAAATGGCAAATAATATTTATATAAAGTTTATAAATTAAAAGAGTTGTTTTTTGAGAGAAAATTAAGATACTTTTGTCTATCTTATAATAACTTTAAATTTTGTAAAAACACAGCGAATTTAAAAGTCAACGGACTTAATCCGTACAACGCGATACTAAAATAAGGCTTTACAAATTAAACAAAGATACTAGTCAGCTTCGCTTTTGGAAAAAGACTATCTTTTAGACGTTCAGTTTGTCAAAAACATTCTGTTCAAAGATATTTATTCATTTTTAGCTTTAAAAAAACTTTGTTACAAAATCCTGCCTTTTAACGTATCCTTTGATTTGGAAATAACATGTCAAGCAAAATGGGTCGAAATCAAGCTGCTAAAGCAACAGTAGAATTAAAAACCTACAGGGTGTTTAAACCCAAGACTTTTCTCGTTCTAATATTTTTTGAGTATTAATTTTCAAATTTTTAATCGACAACATAAATTGAAAAAATTACGGAAGAATTGTATAATCAAATAATGAAAAAAGTAATCTTTTTAATTCCACTGTTTTTAATTATTACATGCGCGCTGCGGAAAAACGAACCACAGAAAGAAATACAATCAGTCCAAACTTTGCAAACAATATCCAAGGAGACAAAAAGAATGAATGCAGTTATTGAAACTTCACAGGGAACGATTACGATTGAACTCTTTCCCGACAGCGCACCTGATACCGTAGAAAATTTTATCGGCCTTGCCGAAGGAATGAAAGAGTTTACAGATCTAAAGACCGGAAAAAAGACAAAAAAGAAATTTTACGACGGATTGATTTTCCACAGGGTAATACCACAGTTTATGATTCAGGGGGGGTGTCCATTAGGCACAGGTAGCGGAGGTCCTGGATATAAATTTAAAGATGAAATAGAACCAAGCTTGAAATTTGACAAGCCTGGCAGATTGGCTATGGCAAACTCAGGACCTGACACAAATGGTTCGCAGTTTTTTATAACCGAAACTTCCACACCGTGGCTAAACGGAAACCATACCATATTCGGTCAGGTTATTTCAGGTTTGGACATAGTAAAAAAGATAGCAAGAATCGAAGCCGATTTTTCTGATAAGCCTATAGATCCCGTAGTTATAAAAACTATAACTATTGAAAGATAACAGGAGGCATTATGAAGCAAGTCGTTTTTATAACTGCTCCAGAAATTTTTAGAGATGAAGAGTATGCCATTCCGAAAAAAGTTCTTGAAGATGCCAAAGTAAAAGTTGTTACTGCAAGTACAAAAAAAGGCGAAATTATCGGAAAGCTTGGAATGAAAGCCATAAGCGATATTACTATAAACGAAATAAATCCCGAAAATTTTGACGCTATCATTTATGTCGGAGGGGCAGGGGCAAACATTTTCTTCAAAAATGTGACGGCTTTAAAATTGGCAAGAGATTTCTTCAATTCGGGAAAACCTACAACAGCAATATGCATAGCGCCCACCATTCTTGCCAATGCGGGAATTTTAAAAGGTAAAACCGCAACAGTTTTTGCCGACGGACGAGAAGATTTGGAAAAAGGCGGAGCAAATTATACAGGAAAACCTCTTGAAATTGACAAAAACATAATAACAGCAGATGGAATCGAAGCCGCTGAAATATTTGCAAAAGCCATACTCAACGCTTTACAAAAAAGCTGAGTGTCAGAAACTTGGAAGCAAACAATGGCACAACGGCAAGCTTGCCGGCCAAAGAAATTTAACTAACGATAAAGCCGAAGAATAGACACAGCAGTGACCACACACAGAGTTGACAAACAATTTTTACGGAGCTTGCAATCGGGACATTTTATGGTTATGTAAAATAGATACTTCCAAAAATATATTTATCTTCACATCAATATTTGATATATTTTTCCAATGAATAAACTCAAACTTTTTGAATTATTTTATAACTATGCCGTTTCTAATATCATCACTGATTTCACACGCAAACAATGCGAACAATTTGAAATCTATTATGAAGAATTAATCGAATGGAATAAAATGTTTAACTTGATTTCATTTAAAAGCGAAAACGATTTAATTTACAGACATTTTTGCGATTCGCTTTACGGTGCAAAAGCCATAAAGGAGGAAGTTTCTTCAACAAACAAATTGGAAGTTGCCGATCTAGGCACGGGTTCAGGTCTGCCAGGCATACCTGTAAAAATTGCCATTCCAGAAATTAAACTTACTTTAATAGAGTCCATAACAAAAAAATGCAAATTTCTTGAAAATGTAAACAAAAAATTAGGATTTAGCATTGAAATTCTTAATGAAAGGGCTGAAGAAGTAGGTCAAAATGCAGATCACCGGCAAAAATACGATATTGTTTTATCGCGTGCAGTAAGTAAATTTTCTCCTAATCTCGAAATTTCAATACCTTTACTGAAGATAGGCGGATATTTTATAGTCTATAAAACAAAGAATTCAGCACAAAGCAAGGAAGAAGGGATACCTTCAATCGAAAACGCATTACGGCATCTCGGAGCCAAACTTGAACACGTAATGCCGTATAATCTACCGGAACAAAATTTGGATTATTGCATTTTAATATTTAAAAAATATAAAGATACACCTATGCAGTTTCCGAGAAAGCCCGGAATTCCAGAAAAAAAACCTTTGTAAAAATTTTCAAGCTGAATATATCGAAGCACAAAAGCCGCCTGAATTATAAAACCTAGCGACTTTTAAAAAAATATATTAAATTAATCTAGATATTCACGTAGTGTTTTGCTTCTGGTTGGGTGCCTCAGTTTTCTTATGGCTTTGGATTCAATTTGTCTTACTCTTTCTCTTGTTACACCAAATTTCTTACCAACCTCTTCCAACGTGCTCGGATACCCAACGCCTATGCCATATCTTAAACTTATAATTTCCGCTTCTCTAGGGGTTAAAGAATTAAGCACTTTTTGAAGTTCAAGCTGCAATCTGTATTGCTGGGTTTTTGCAACTGGGCTTGGGCTATGCTGATCTTCTATAAAATCCTCAAGCCGCGAATCCTCTTCCTCCCCGACGGGGGTGGCCAGAGAAACCGGCTCCTGCATCATTTTTAATATCCTTCTTATTCTATCGGTAGAAAGTCTCAAAGCTTTTGAATATTCTTCAATCGTTGGTTCTCTGCCTATATCCTGCTGATATTTCTTTTTCACCTTTGTGAGTTTTGAAATCAATTCTTTCATATGTACAGGAATTCTTATCGTCCTTGCCTGATCTGCAATCGCACGATTAATGGACTGTCTTATCCACCATGTTGCGTAAGTTGAAAATTTAAAACCCCGTTTCCATTCAAATTTTTCTACAGCCTTTGAAAGTCCTAAATTTCCTTCTTGAATCAAATCCGAAAGTTCCAAATTACTTATACCCACATGCTTTTTTGCTATGGAAACGACAAGTCTGAAATTTGCTTCTATAAGTTTCATCTTATCTCTGTGTATAATTTCTTCCAAATCTCTTATTTTTTTGTCGGTATCAATCATGGCTTCGGGAGAAATCACAAAACCATCTTTGAGATTTGCCTGTTTGGCTAAAGAAGCCTGTATGTTTTCCAAAGCCTCTTCAACCGGCGAAATGGGAGAACCCGTTTGTTTTTTAAATTCCGCGGCATTTATTTTTCCGGCTTTATATTGTTTAAACAAATTCTGCACTTTAGCCGGAGAATTTTTATACTTCCTTTCAAATCTTCTCAGTTCATCTTTAATTTCATTAAGTTTCTGCGCCGTAGTTTTAATTTTGTTGATAAGCCTTTTGATTTTATCCTGATTGAGATTAAGCCCAATAATAAGACTTATTATTTCTGTATGCAGCTGTTTGATTTTTGCTTCTATTTTCTCTTTCTCTTTTTGCGGCAGAGATTTCAGTTTAAATTTTGTCTCATAAGATTGAATGTTTTTTTCAATCTTATTAATATTTTGCACGGCTTTCTTTATTTTTACGCCCATTCCCCTGAGCTGTGCCTGCGATTTTCTTCCTCTCGGCATCAGTTCTTTCGGCGTCATTTCTTGCTGGCTTATCAAAGTTTCCCAGTTGCGTATTTCTTTTATAATAAGAGGTGACTCGAGAACTATAAATTTAAGCTTTTTCTCATTTTCCCTTATGTTTTTGGCAAGCTCGACTTCGACAGCTCTTTCCAAAAGAGGGACTTTTGCCATTTCACTCAAATACATTCTCACGGGATTTATGTCTTCATCTTCATTTGCGGCCTTTACCGTCTGTTCCACAGCTTCGCCTTGGTTTTTTTGGACTTTATCGGGTAAATATTCTTTATTGTCTATAACTTTAATACCCAAATCATCTAGAGTAACAAAAAAACTATCAATTTTTTCTGCAATCATAGATTTTTGCGGAATACTTTTGTTTATTTCTTCATAAGTAAGATATCCGTGTTCTTTACCAATGTCAATTAGCCCCTGAAATAAATCTTTCTTTGCCATTTTCATTTCCCCGACCCCTTTAAAATGATCGTTAATTCTTTATATTCTTTTATTACCTTATCATCAGTTTTAAGTTTTCCTTCGGTCATCAAAAGAATTTCTTTTTCAAGTTTGTGACGCCTTTTTTTAAGCTTACCGATATTTATATCTTTCAGAACTGTTCTGAAAGCTTCTTCGACGTCATTATATTCTATCGGCGACATAGTAAGTTCCGTGAACCATTCCGCATCGCTTTCCGACAACAAGTTTAAAATTTCGGTCTCGCTGCTTCCCGAAGCAATCATACCAAACACTCTAGCACATCTTGCATCAATAAAATCGTCTTGTGAAACATCTTCGACAAAATTTCTGTTCGTCAAAAGAATGTTAATAAGATTTTCTTCGAGTGATAGATCTATTTTTTTATTTTTGACAACGATGCTTGTAGCCGCGTCGTTTTCATGAGTATATTTTATAAGTTTCGCACGCTGCTTTTTTTTAAATTCACGCCAAACGGATTCCTCATTTACGCCTATTCTCTGCGAAAGAATTTTTACCCATTCTCTCTGCACTATTGAATTACCACTTTTTAAAACAAAATTCAAAAGAACCGAAACAGCTTTTGCTTTAGTTTCTGGAATATTTTTGTTTATTTCTAAAGAAACTCTGTCTATCATAAACTCTATTGCCGTCTTAGAACTTTTCTCGATAAGTTCTAGAAATTTATCTTTTCCATTCTCATTCAAATATTCGTCAGCGTCAATACCTTCAGGAAGAGAGGAAATCGAACACTGTATGCCTATGCCGTCGTTTTCGATTAAAATTTCCAATGCCCTTTGTGCCGCGTTTCTTCCTGCGTCATCGGCATCAAAAAGCAATGTGACACTGTCAGCGTATCTTGAAATGAGTTTTGCGTGACTTTGAGTAAAAGCCGTTCCTAAAGAAGCTACGGCTCCGGAAACTCCGAATTGATATGGAATAATCACGTCCATATAACCCTCAAGGACGATAATGTTTCTCTCTTTTCTCAGTTCAGGCAACGTTTGAAATAATCCGTAAAGATTTGAAGACTTCAAATAAACGGCCGTTTCCGGAGTATTCAAATATTTCGGCTGCTGTTCATCATTAAGGGTTCTTCCTCCGAAAGCAATGACTCTTCCCTGAATGTCAAAAATCGGAAAAACCACTCTTTCGGACATATACTCAAAAAAATTTCCCCTTTCCGTTTTTGTTATAATTCCAGCTTTTAAAAGAACTTCTGGCATATAGCCTTTTTTCGCAGCCTGCTCAATCAACTGTCCTTTAGGAGCATAACCTATCATAAATCTTTTAATGGTATCGGCATTGATTCCGCGTTTTTCAAGGTACTGCCTTGCTTTTGCCGCCTGCTGACTTTCCAAAAAGCATCTATGGTAAAATTTAGCTGAATTTTCAAGAATTTCAAATAACTTTGTTTTCTCGGACACTTTTACGATATCTGCCTGAGTTTCTTTTATCTCTATCCCTGCTTTTTTCGCAAGCTTTCTTACGGATTCAATCCACGATATATTATCCATAAGCATAACAAATTTAAAAATGTCTCCCGACACATTACATCCGAAACACCTGAAAATACCTTTTTCAGGGCTTACTACGAAAGAAGGAGTCTTTTCATTGTGAAAAGGGCAACAGGCTTTCCAGTTTTTTCCGGCTCTTTTCAAATCGGGCAAATATTCCCTTATAATAGAAATGATATCGCTGGAAAGCCTTATCCTTTCAATTATGTCATCAACTATTGCCATTTTTATCTTCTAAATCTTCTGAAGCCAGAAGCTTCTATGAAATCAAGATTGCCGTATTTTTTCTCAAGTTTGTCAAAAAGAAGATTTAACCCTAAATTATCGGACGAAATATGTCCGGCAAGAATCACACTTATATGATGCTTTTCGGCTTTTTTAACGGCTTTGCTTCCCAGATGCATGCTGATAACCGTTCCGATGCCTGCAGCGCTGAGTTTTTCAAAAGCCTCAATAGGTCCTTCTGTTCCACCTGTCATGTCCACAAATACCTTACCGCATCTTGAATCTTCGTTTCCGAGCAAAATAGTAGGCGCAAGTCCTATTGATGAAGAGTGTCGATATTCAGGAAGTTTTTTTAAATACTTTATTATATCTTTTAAATATATGGGGTTGAGTGCTTCTATTTCTTTTTGAAGATAAGAAGCAACGTGATTGTCCGCAACAGTATGAGCAGACATAAAATTAATGTTTAAAAGCCTTGCCGCGTCAACCGTTCTTTCATTGTTAAGAGGCATTATACTTCTTTGTACTTCGGTAATGCGCGGAGCAAGAATTTTTTCTGCAATATTTATGTGAACACCATACTTATGCAGAATATCCGACTGCATAGCTATAACGTTATGAAATGTCGAATAAGCGTATCCCTCTGGATGATGAGTAATGACCAAATCTATTTTTGTTCCAAAATTTATCAGTTGTTTTGCAAGCACTATTTCCTGCGTTTCCATATCAATACCGACCATAACAGTTTTAATTTCTGTTTCAGGATCACCGTTTAAAATTCTCGAATCATAATAAGGATTAGTAAGGCTTTCAACATCATAAAATTCCTTTTTTTCTTCTGAAAGGGCTTCGTAATCCCGTTTGCGTTTTTGCAAATCAAGCCCGACAATGTCTGTTCCTCTAGGATCGGTTTCGATCCCTTCTTTAATAAACAACTCATAAATTTGTTTTAGTTTCATAAAACCTCAAATAATATAGAAGAGAGCTGTTTTTAAAAGCGGGGTAATCTGACATAAAACACAGCTCTCTTTCTATTTTAAACCGTTCACATTAATCTTTTATTAGCGCGACGACCATCTGTTATCTTTAAGCATTTTGCGGCGAATTTTTCTTTTAGCTTCTGCAAGTTTTTCTTTTCTTACTACGCTGGGAGCTTTATAAAATTCTCTTTTTTTTATCTCCTGCATAATGCCATTTCTTTCACATTCTCTTTTGAAGCGTCTTATCGCTTCTTCGATAGATTCCCCTTCGCGAACTTTAACGTTGACCATACTCAGTAAACACCACCTTTCTTTTAAAAGATAAATTTATACTATCCCGGAGGCCACTTGAAACTTCTTCCGCCGAGTAAATGATAATGAATGTGAAACACGGTCTGCCCTGCGTCTATGCCGCAATTATTTACTACTCTGTATCCATTTTTAAGATCCGGAAATTGCAAAGCTATTTTTGCCGCCACAGATTGAATATGCCCTAAAATTGACTCATCACCTTCGGCCAAAGAATTTAAATCCTGTATATGTTTTTTCGGTATTATAATAATATGCACAGGCGCCTGAGGATTTATGTCATCAAAAGCAAAAACTTTTTCATCTTCATAAATTTTTTTAGAGGGTATTTCGCCTTTAATTATTTTACAAAAAAGACAATTATCAGTCATCTACTGTCCTTTTACACAAATTGTATTGAAAATTATACAAGATTATTAAAAAAAAAACAAACCTTTTTTATCAGAATTTTTTTTATTCTTCATATTTGCTATAATCTTTTTCCATTTATAAATATAATTTGAGAAAGAGGGGTTTATGAAAAAAAGAATTTTACAGATTGTGTTTGTCATATTGTTTGTTTTATTTGCAGTAAGTATTTTTGCCGTAAAAAAAGATTATGTTTACATGCCTGGCATTTCAAAAATATTTGCTAAACCCGCAAAAATTTTAAGGTATTTAGGAATAGGAAATAGGAAATTGTATGATGAAGAAAGAGACGTCTATAGAGACGGCAATATATACATTTATCCTCCTGGAATTACAAGAGTTTATACAAATTCTTCAGGTGAAGCGACCCTTGCAAAACCCGATCCGATAACTTTCCGTTTTAATTCTTCTTCCGCAAACATAGAACTAATAGGCAAAGAATTGGATTCCATATCTATTTCTCCGAAATTCGAAGGAACGTGGAAATGGACCAATGAATACTCTCTGGTATTTACTCCAAAAAACGACTGGCCGGCAAATGAGACATATAAAATTAAACTCCCTAAAGAAATTTTTAATGACAAGCTTAACATTACAAATTTCACTTATGAAGTAACCACTCCTAAATTCAATGTAAACTTAAACGATTTCCGCATATATCAGAATCCACAGAATCCGAAAATACATCAGATACAAGCCGTTTTTAACTTTTCACATTCGGTTGGGGCTAAACTTTTTGAAAATAATCTCCGTTTAACCATAGATAGAATCGAAGTAAAAACTTCAATAACTTATGATTCGTTAAAAAGAACGGCTTATGTTGTAAGTGAGCCTATAAAAATTCTTAAAAAAGATCAAACTGCAATAATAGAATTGAGTTCCGTAAAAGCAGCTACGGGCGGAAAAGCTATGGAAAACAAGCTCAGAGAAGTAATCAATATTCCATCTGAAGAAAAATTTTTCAGAATAACCGATACCAAAACGATCATTCTCAGAAATGACAAAGAAGAACCTGAACAGTTTCTCGAAATAGATTTTACGACAGATGTCGATGTTTCGGAAATGGAAGGAAAAGTGGAGTTATATCTTCTTCCGCTGAGACATCCTGAGAATAATAAAAACAGTTCTTACGAATATGAAGAAGAAGAAGAAGAAGGCTATTATGACGATGACGGAAACTATATCGAACCTCAAAGTACAAGACGACTGTCAAGTTATAATTGGAAGTTTGCAGAAGTGACGCCAGAAATACTTTCAAAATCTAAAAAACTGGATTTGCAGCTTATGGAAAATTCAAAAATGTCTGACAGCGTTTTTCTATACAAATATTTTGCGCCGGATTTGGCGAGAAGATACGTTTACGTCAATATAAAAGAAGGAATAAAATCCAAAATAGATTTTACAATAAAAAAATCTTATTCAAACATAATGACATCGGCCGCGTTCCCGAAAGATGTAAAATTTCTCCAAAACGGAGCGGTGCTGCCTCTTGATGGATCCAAAAGACTTACTTTCACAACGCGTGGCGTCAACGGGATAAAAGTCGATATATCTAAAGTCATTCCTGATCAGATAAATCATCTTATATCGCAGACATATGGTTCATTTGCCAATCCGGACTTTATCAACAGATACGATTTTAATGAAAACAATATTTCGCAAAAATTTTCAAAAATCATACCGTTGAGAATTTCCGTAACAAAAGCGAATTATTCAAGCATTGACATGAGTGAATTTCTTAAAAGCAATTATTCGTCAGGCTTATTTTTCGTGAATATCAGAGGATACGATCCTTCTACAAATTCGAATGACGGACCTTCGGATAAAAGGTTTATACTTGCCACTGATATTGGAATTTTGGTCAAAAAAGATAGAAGCAATAAACACAATGTTTTTGTGATATCTATCAAAAGCGGTACTCCCGTGCCAAACGCAAAAGTCGAAATTTTGGGAAAAAATGGAATTCCGTTGTTAACGCAGTATACAAACGAGCGCGGCTGTGCGGTATTTAACAAAATAGAAGGATACGTAAACGAGCAACAACCCGTAGCTTATGTCGTCACAAATGGCAGTGACGTATCTTTTATGCCTTTCGCAAAATATGATAGAGCAGTAGATTATTCGAAATTTAATATAAGCGGAGAGTATTCTCCAGCCAGAGAAAAAGGAATGAAAGCTTTTATTTTTTCAGACAGAGGAATTTACAGACCCGGAGATGATATAAATCTTGGAGTTATTGTCAGAAATTTTGATTGGAGCTATATTTTTGGCATTCCGATAAAAATCTTAATGAGAGACCCTTACAATAAAACCGTTTTTGAAAAAACAGTAACCCTTAACAGCTCAGGCTTTATTGCCGTTGACGATATAAAAACGCAAAATGTTTTCCCTACCGGAACCTACACAATATACGCTTATTTGATTAAAGACAACAGCAGAGAATTTCTTCTAGGCAGCGAATCCGTAAGAATAGAAGAGTTTAGAACAGACGCTTTAAAAATAAACACTAAAATCATCGGTTCTTCTGGAGAGGGCTGGGCTTTTCCCGAACGTCTGAAAGCTATGGTCACGCTTAACAATTTTTTCGGCACCCCGGCACAAGACAGAATGGTTAAGTCCGAATATTCAGTAAATCCTACAGAGTTCAGATTTTCAAAATTTAAAGATTATAGATTTCCCGACCCGTACAAAATAAATTACAGAAATGCCATACAAAGCGTAAACGAAAGATTTCCGGATACTAAAAGCGATGAAAATGGAGAAGCTTTATATAATTTCGATTTATCAAAATATTCAGCAGGAACATATAATCTAATATTTTCGGCAGAAGGTTTTGAAGGCAGCAGCGGAAAAGGTGTATATGCGTATGACAGTATAAAAATTTCCCCTTACAAATATTTGCTCGGATTTAAATCGGATTCAAAACTTGGTTATTTAAATAAAGGCTCCTACGCAGCGCTTGACATTATAGCGGTGGACAACAACCTTAAAATAGTCGAACTTCAAAACTTGAAAGCAAGAATGTTGCAAATACAATATGTTTCGTCGCTTGTAAAACAAAATAACGGAGTTTATAAATATCAGACTGTAACAAAAGAAACTCTTGAGGAAGAAAAAGATTTCACTTTGTCCTCATCCGGTTCGAAAATAGCTCTTAATACTAAAAACCCGGGAAATTTTATTATGGAAGTTGTCGATGAAAATGGGAACAAAATTCTTTCAGTTCCATTTTTTGTCGCGGGAGCTTCAAATAGAAGTTATAGTATTGAGAAAGATGCAAATCTTATAGTAAATTTAAAAAACGACGACGTTGAACCCGGAAGTCAGATAACTTTAAATATTATCGCACCTTATGCCGGCGCAGGTCTGATAACAATAGAAAAAGATAAAATCTATGCTTATAAATGGTTTAAGACAGATTCAAACAGCACGGTGCAGACAATAATGCTCCCAGAGGATATTGAAGGAAATGGATACGTAAATGTATCTTTCATACGTTCTATAGATTCTAAAGAAATTTTTTCAAGCCCGCATAGCTATGCGGTTGTTCCGTTTAAAGTCAACCTTTCAAAAAGAACAATAAAAATAGACTTGGAGTCCCCTCAGTTGGTAAAACCTGCAGAAGAACTAGAAATTTCTTATAAAACTTCACAAAATTCAAAAATTATGATTTACGCTGTTGACGAGGGAATTCTTCAGGTAGCTCAGTATAAAACGCCAAAACCTCTAAATTATTTCTTTACTAAAAGCGCTCTTGAAATAGAAACTTTTCAAACCGTGGATTTAATTCTTCCCGATTACAAAGTCATAAGAGAAATATCTGCAATAGGTGGAGGCGAAGGATATGAGGAATTACTTGAAAAAAATCTAAACCCTTTTGCAAGAAAGCAGCATAAACCTGTAGTATTTTGGTCTAAAATGCTTGACGCAACTACGCAGTATCAAACTGTGAAATTTAAAGTTCCGGATTATTTTAATGGACAACTCAGAATCATGGCTGTTGCCGCAAACCCCGAACAACTCGGTTCTGCTGACAAAGAAGTTATCGTCAAATCTCCTGTTATAATTTCCCCGATAGCTCCTCTTGCCGCCATATCCGGCGATTCCTTTGAAGTCAGCGCTGCTGTGTCAAACAATATTGACGGTTCAGGTTCGGCTTCTCTTGAAGTATGGCTTGAAAGCAATGACAAATTTGAAATAAACGGAACCAATAAACAGACACTTGAAATAAAAGAAGGAAGTGAAAAGATCGTCAAATTCAATCTCGTGACAAATGATAAGCTAGGCTCCGGAGATTTAATTTTTAAAGCAAAATATAAAAATGATACATATAAAGCCAAAGTAAGTATCAGCGTAAGGCCGGCATATGCCTACAGGACATCAATCAAATCAGGAACATCCAAAAACAATAAAAGCAAAATAGATAATTTTGAAAGAAATTTATATGACGAATATGCCACAAGAGAAATATCCGTATCTCACAGCCCGCAGATAGTTTTTAAAACGCTTAAGCAATACTTCGAAAAATATCCTTACGGATGCACGGAGCAGATAATAAGCTGCGCTTTCCCGTTCCTTTTCAGCACTGTTTCCGACAGAAAAGGTTTTATAACACCGAAAGAACAGCAGGAACTTTTTGCAAACACTCTTTCGAAAATACGGCTCAGGCAGCTCAGTAATGGCGGTTTCTCATTATGGCCTGAATCTTCGCAGGCTCATGCATATGCCACGATCTATGCTTTACACTTTTTTACCGATGCTAAAGAACTTGGATATCCCGTGCCGCATGAAATTCTTTCAAGAGGAATGAACTGGCTTGAATATTTTGCTTCAGAAGTTCCGAACAGTCTTGAGAACGCCAGACTTAAAACTTACGCAAATTACATACTTACCAGAAACAATGTCATCACTACAAATAATCTTTTAAGAATCGAAGATTATTTGAATGCCGAATATAAAAAATGGAAAGAAGACATTGTTTCGGCTTATATGGCTTCGTGTTATTCCATGCTTAAAGATTTCAAAAAAGCCGATAGTCTTATAAAATCTTATAAGCCGGATGCAAAAGAGAAATTCATTTTCTATTCAGATTACGATTCGAATTCACAGCGTAATGCTGCATATTTGTATCTTTGCAATAAACATTTTTCCGATAATCTCAATGCCGACGCACAAAGCATTGCGGACGGGTTGATTACCGTTTTATCTGAAGGAAAGTTTAATACTATTTCATCGGCTTCTACGCTGCTTGCGCTTCTTTCTTATTCGAAGAGCGAACTAGGAAAAGATGTAAACATAAAAGTAAGCGTTAAAAACAAAGACGGTAAAGAAAGAGATTTGCTGCTTGAACCCGATCCGTTCCCGTACTCAAAATTCGATTCATCGGTAAACGCTTTTACTATACTTTCAGACAAAGATTTAGGTAAAATATATTACGGAATAGTTCAGCAGGGTTTTGACAGAACTGAAAAAGATTATGCCGAAGGTGTGGAAATTACAAGAGAATATCTTGATTCCAAAGGTTCGGTTGTGGATACAGCAAATATCGGTGATGAATTGACTGCGCGGATAAGAGTAAGATCAAAATCGAAAGATTATGTATCACTGGCTGTAGTTGATTTGCTTCCAGCATGCTTTGAAATTATAAGCGGTTCTCAGAGAGGTTCTTATTCAAGTTCTGACGCTAGAGAAGATAGGATGATTTTCTACATAACCGCATATAAAAATGTTACGGAATTGCAATACGGAATAAAAGTTGTCACAAAAGGAAGTTTTACTGTGCCTGGAGTTTTTACCGCAGGATTATACGATCCTGAAGTTTCAGCTTTGGCAAAACAATCTAAGATAGAGATAACACAGCCTAATGACTAAAAAAAATAAACAAGCAATTTCACCATTAAAACACACAGCATTTGTTCTGTTGTGTGTTTTATCTTTATTGCTTATAATCAGATTCTTTCCAAAACAAAGTATTTTGTCGCAATATTCTTTTTCGCAAGCGCTTTTTGACAGAAATGATAAACTGCTCAGGCTCACATTGTCTGCCGATGAAAAGTATCGCCTTTTTATTCCGCTTTCAAAAATGCCTCTATCTCTCAAAAAGGGAACTCTTCTTTATGAAGACAAATATTTTTATTTTCATCCGGGAGTAAATCCGGTCGCACTGCTGAAAGGATTTTGGGTAAGCATGATAAAAAAACATCGACCCGTAGGTGCATCAACTATAACCATGCAGCTTGCAAGAATGATTTATGGTATTGACAGTTCGTCAATTTCTGGGAAGATAAAACAAATTTTTGCAGCTTTACGGCTAGAGATATGTTATAGTAAAGACGATATTCTTGAAGCTTATTTAAATATCGCTCCTTATGGTTACAATATAGAAGGAGCAGCTGCGGCGGCTTTGATTTATTTTTCCGAAAAAATTGAAAATCTCACAATTCTTGAATCTTTTACTCTATGCATCATTCCGCAGAATCCAAATTTCAGAAGACTTCCAAATACGGCAAAAATGGAAAATGCCAGAAAAAGAGTTTTTGAAATATGGGGAAAAAAATATCCGCAGGACGCTGATAAAAAAAATTATTTCGATATGCCTTTACAGATTAAAAAGCATGCAAATCTGCCTTTTGAAGCTCCACATTTTGCAAATAAAATTATCATGTTTAACAATGAGTCCACAATATCCTCGACTTTAGATTTGAATCTGCAACATTTAATTGAAGAAAGAATAAAAAGTTATATAGAACGCAATAAAAATAAAGGCATAAATAATGCCGCGGCTATGCTTGTAAATTATAAAGAAATGGATATATGCGCTTATGTGGGTTCAGCTGACTTCTTTGATGACAATATACATGGACAGGTTAACGGCTGTGCAGCATACCGCTCTCCAGGCTCAGTATTAAAACCATTTATATACGCTATTGCTATAGATAGAGGGATAATTCATCCGTTAACTTTGCTAAAAGATACTCCAAAACATTACGGTATTTATGCTCCAGAAAATTCTGACAAAGATTTTCTCGGGCCGATTTTTGCCAAAGAAGCTCTTACCCAAAGCAGAAATATTCCGGCCATAGATCTTTTGTTGAAGATAGATCCGAACAACTTTTTATCATTGCTTCAAAAAGCCGAAGTAAAAAATATGAAAAATTCAGAATATTATGGCTCTTCGTTTGCAATCGGCGGTTTTGAAATTTCCATGGAAAAAATTGCACAATTGTACGCTATGCTTGCAAACGGAGGAGTTTTAAAAAATTTGAGATTTGATAAATATGAAAAAATTAAAGAGGAAAACGTTTTATCTGCCGAAGCTGCTTTTTTGACTTTGGCTATGCTTAAGGATAACAAGAGGCCTGAAAATGAAATTAGAGCTGCTGAAAAATTTCGCGATTTTGAGGTTTACTGGAAAACGGGAACATCATATGCTTTCAGGGACGCATGGGCTGCGGGCGTATTTGGAGATTATGTGCTGGTAGTATGGATAGGAAAGTTTGACAATGAAGGACACCAAACATTTACGGCAAGAACTTCTGCTGCGCCTTTGTTTTTTGAAATAATCAAATCCATTTCCGGAGAAAAAAGAGAAGTTGGAAATTCAAAAATATCCGATTACAATCTCAATATTGCAAAAGTCGAAGTTTGTTCAGTTTCAGGAGATATTCCTTCACAGTACTGCAGGAACACGAACGAAACTTACTTTATACCGGGTAAATCCCCCATAAAAATATGTGATGTTCACAGACCTGTTTATATAGATAAAAAAACGGGGCTGAGAGCGGCATATTATGACCCTGAAAAAACCAATATAGCAGTTTATGAGTTCTGGAATTCGGAAATTTTATCGGTTTTTGCAATGGCCGGAATATCGCACAGAACTCCTCCAAGGTATCTTCCTGACATAGAAATAAGAGAAATTACGGAACATGGAAGTACACCGAAAATAGTACTGCCGACACAAAATATAATATATACTTTCAGAGCGGAAAATTTTGAAAATGAAAGAATTCCTTTTAAAGCAGACACAGACAGCGATGCTAAAAATATTTTCTGGTTTTTAAACAACAAATATATCGGACAAAGCAAGTCCGGAACAGTTCTCACGGCAAAAACCGATCCCGGAACTTATATTGTAAGAGCCGTTGACGATTTGGGAAGAGACTCAACCGCAAAACTGAAAGTTGGAATTATCGGGAAATAGTTAAAATATGTATGATGCATTTGACGATATACAAACTTGTAAGTAACGGCAAAGACAATGACTGCGGCAAATATTGATACCGTATTGCCAGATAACATTTGGCAGCCACATATTGGGGCATTACAAAGCGCCGTATGACATTTTGGACATAAGTAGGGAGGCTGTGAAATATCTGGTTCAGGAAAGACAAGATAGAATAATATATTGTAAAATATTTCAGAATTATCCTTTGACATATTGTTGAGCATTAGTACCATATGCCAGCCATCAACCCACTTAAAATGTTGATGACACAACAATTAGTGATTTTTAGAGACACTCAATCGCCGTTTAGTGTTTAGTCATTGCCGTTATTACCAGGATGAGCGGCAACGATGACAAAGCAATCCAGAAAGCTAACAGAAACGACATTCTTATTCATAGATTGCTTTGGCATCTAATTCTGCCTCGCAATGACGACTAAACTGGTGTCATAAATGAAGTGAATCAATTATA